>CAZHOD010000178.1:0-4634 GCA_964534075.1 uncultured Spirochaetia bacterium | reverse complement strand
GTTTTACACGCCTCACCGGATGACGGCAGTTTAAGGTCCATACTTATCATGTCCGGCCTTACCCCTGCTAAATTTACTGTCCCGTTTGTCTCGATTGCCGCGAATTTCCCCTTTATCCTTTTAATAAGCTCAACAACATTTTTTTTCTGCAAAAGGGGCTCGCCGCCTGTTATATTTACGTATTTTTTTCCGCTTTTATTTATCTTTTCCGCCGCATTTCTTACGGAAATTTCGCGGCCTCCACTATACGCGTATTTTGTGTCGCAGTACACGCACCGCAGGTTGCATCCGGCAAGCCGGATAAATATCGCGGGCAGGCCCCGGTTTATTCCTTCTCCTTCTATGTCCTCAAATATCTCTTTAATTATCATTTTAACGCCCTTTTCCCGGGAAAAAACATTTTCATCCGAAAAACAGACTGTTTTTCATTGACATACGTCATATATATATATATATTACTTAAGATAAAAATTCTAAAATTTTGGTGACTAATGAAAAAATCGATCCTGGCTGTATTACTTATAGCCGTGTTTTTTACAGCCGCGCCGGCTTACAGCGTAAAAGTCACGACCGACAAGAGGGCGTATCTTCGTTATGAGCTTGTCAATATTTACGCCTCTTTCAGAATACCCAAGAAAACCGGTTTTTTCAACAAAAAAAAGGACTGGGAAACGCTCAAAAAAAACGCTGAATGCACGGTGAAAATAATACATGACAAACACATCATAAAAACAGTGGGCAAGATAGGAGAACTGCCCATGCGTTATACCCCGTCACTTGACAGGTGGGTAGCTAAATGGCCCATTCCCTGGAACCCGGACACCGGCAAATACACTATCATTGTAGTTTTGAAAATCAACAAAAAAAAATACGCTTCCCGCCGGAACTTTACCATATACAAAAAAAACCCGCCAAAGCTGCCGAAAGGGTTCGGTGTAATGAACATAGAGCCCGGCGAATCCATTATAAAAAGAGTCCCGGGTGTGGGCGGCAGGAATGTAAAAGTATGGGAAAATTACGTCTTGTGGGCCAAATTTATGGGGGCTTCCGCGCTCTGGCACTGCGTGGGCCAGAGCCAGCTCTGGAACAAACTCGACCCGAAAGTTTTCCCCTGGGACCAAACAGCCCTGTCACAGGTCGAGGCGCTCGGCGAAAAATGCCATGAATATAACATGAAATACGGCGCCTGGATAACAAGCTACGTTGTACTCGGCAACCGGCTCGACCTTTCCCCTTATATGCAGACAATGGGTTATGATACCACTACCGGAACCCTGAGGCGGACCATTTTCGTCTCCATGTATGACCAGAAACGGCAGGAGGATATAATCAAGCTTCTGCAGAAATTGGATAAAAGCCCCCGCGTGGATTACCTCGGCCTTGATTATGTCCGCACAGAGTTCGGGGGCTATGAGTACGCCGCGCCTTTTGTAAGGGATATGCCCGTAGAAGAAAAACCAAAAAACTGGGACATCCTCAATCACAAACAGCAGATGATGTGGCTCGCCACAAAAATAGAAGTGGAAAAAAATGAAAAAATTACTGAAATGTGGCAGTGGTGGCGCGCGCACAAGATGGCGAATATAATAAACGAAATAGTGATAAAATCCGGCATAAAAAAACCATTGTGGGTTTTTACACTTACGTGGAGGCAGGGAAAGGAACACGGCCAGGACCCGCTCATGTTTTTGGACGCCGGGCTGAACATCAACGCGGCCATGTTTTACTCCATCGACAAAAAGACATACCCTTATATGCTCAATGACTGGCGTAATTACCTGAAAAAAAACAACACCAACCTGCTTGTGGGACAGTGCGTGGACTGGAACCTTCTTGGCAGGACACACGACCCTCCCGGCCCCGAGGAACACTTTATAAGGCAGAAAATGGCCGTGGACAAATTCATAGGCGTCAACCCTTCCCTCGGATTGTTCTGGCATGATTTAACCAGGGCCTTTAAGCGCTCGCGCGGGCCGTATTCCGCGCTCGAATGGGCCATAGCCGGAGGCGCTTCATTTACTTACCTCAGGAAAAAACAGGGCATCTTTCCTTTTGAAGTGGAATGGGACTGCCCCGACTGGGTACACAAAGGCGACCCGTTTACAATAGAAATTAATATTACGAATACCTCGGCAATTACAACGGATTACTACCTCAAACTTTTAAAGCTTTCCAACCTTGAGATGTTCGGGGATCTTGTCCACAAATTTTATTTGGCGCCCGGCCAGGTAAAAACCATAACATTTCAGGTAAAGGCAATGGAAAGAATCAGGCTTAAGCAGTATATGCAGATGATAGCTTTTATGATACAGTACAACGGCCTTTCAACACAACAGAGGTATTTTGATTTTAAGTACGTAAAGGTGGAATAATGGAAAATGACTATCTGAAATACATAAGGAACTTCAGCATTATTGCCCACATCGACCACGGAAAATCCACGCTTGCGGACAGGATGCTGGAATATACGCATACAATAGATGACAGGAAAATGAAGGAACAGTTCCTGGATTCGATGGATCTTGAAAGGGAGCGCGGGATAACCATAAAGGCCAAGGCCGTACAGCTTCACTATACACTTGACGGCAGGACATATACATTAAACCTCATAGATACTCCCGGTCATGTGGATTTTTCCTACGAAGTTTCGCGCTCGCTGATAGCCACTGAAGGCGGGCTTCTCGTGGTGGACGCTACCCAGGGCGTGGAGGCGCAGACAATGGCGAACGCCCATATCGCGAAAAACCACAACCTTTCCCTGATACCGGTTATAAACAAAATCGACCTGCCCGCCGCCGATCCGGAAGAGGTTATGATAGAAATCGAGGAGCTTCTTTCAATACCCGCGGAAAAAGGCATAAAAACAAGCGCGAAGGAGGGAAAAGGCACGCGAGAAGTACTCGACGCGATTATAAAAACAATAAAGCCCCCCGCAGGTGACATAAACTCGCCTTTAAAAGCGCTTATAATGGACGCGCAGTTCGATTATTACCGGGGAGTCATAATATTTGTCAGGATATACGACGGCCGGGTAAAAAAAGGCGACCGGATCCAGATGATGGCCGCCGGGAGCAAATGGGATGTTTCCGGCGTAGGGATATTTACACCCTCAATGGTGGAGACAGAAGAGTTAAAGGCGGGAAGTGTGGGGTTTATAACCGCGGGCATTAAATCACTGAAAGATGTTAATATAGGAGATACCGTGACCCTGGCGGAAAAACCATGTGGCGCTCCCCTTCCGGGGTACCAGGAAATAAAGCCCATGGTTTTCTGCGGCCTCTTCCCCGTAGACTCAAACCAATACGAGGACCTGAAGGAAGCCCTCCTGAAACTCCAGCTTAATGACTCTTCCCTTACATTCCAGCCCGAAAGTTCCGAGGCGCTGGGTTTTGGCTACAGGTGCGGTTTTCTCGGCCTCCTTCATATGGAAATCGTCCAGGAGCGGCTTGAGCGCGAATACGGGCTCAACCTCATAGCCACGGCACCAAATGTTGAGTATAAAGTGTATACGAAATCGGAAAAGCTGCTTATCTGCGACGCCCCTTCGGAATTTCCCGATTTCGCGCAGATAGAAAAAATCGAGGAACCTGTCGCCTCCCTCTCGATAATAACCCCCTCTGTTTATATAGGCAACCTGATGCAGTTGTGCCAGGGAAAACGCGGTGTTTACAAAAATACCGAATACCTTACAGAAGCAAGGGTAGTGCTTCATTACGAAATGCCTCTCGGCGAAATTATATGGGATTTTTACGACAGGCTTAAATCCGCGTCAAAAGGTTACGCTTCGATGGACTATGAAATTACCGGGTACCGGCAGGCGGACCTTAAAAAAGTCGATATCATGGTCAACCGCGAAAAAGTCGATTCCCTGTCTTTTATAACACACGCGGATTTTGCCTACACAAAGGCCCGCTCGCTGGCGGAAAAACTAAAGGACGCAATTCCGCGCCAGATGTTCGCGGTACCCATACAGGGGGCCATAGGCGGGAACATAATAGCGCGCGAGACTGTTTCAGCCGTCAGAAAGGACGTCACGTCCAAATGCTACGGCGGCGATATTACAAGAAAAAGAAAGCTTCTTGAAAAACAAAAGGAAGGTAAAAGGCGCATGAAACAGATAGGTTCGGTGGAAATACCCCAGGAGGCTTTTCTTGCGATACTTAAAGTCGACTAACCTTTTGAAGCCCCTTCAACCTCCCTGCCGTTTTCATAAAATCGTTTTTCCATGAGTTTGCCGTCCCTGTCATATACCTCATATTTACCGTGAAGTTTACCGTCTTTATAAAAACCTGCCTCGCGGAGCTTCCCCGACGGATAGTAAAGTATACTTTTTCCCTCAAGCCTGCCGTTTTTTACTGTAAATTTTCTTTTTATGGTTCCGTCCGAAAATTTTACCGCGTAATTTCCGTCCTTCAAATCATTTTTTCCGTAAACCGCCCCCTCCCCTGATTTTTCCTCCTGCAAATGCCGCTGCATAAACGATTTTATAAAATCTTTCATGGCCTTTTTCGCGCCGGACGAGCTGAACAATATCATAAGAATTATGAAAAGAGGCACGAGCAAATTGGAAAATTTAGCCAGGGTTTTCCTGTGGCGGCGCGCCTTGGCCTCTTTCTCCTCTGTTGTAAGCGGCT
>CAZHOD010000177.1:0-4647 GCA_964534075.1 uncultured Spirochaetia bacterium | reverse complement strand
GAGTCAAGGTATAAGCAGATAGCGGAAGCGGCAGGGATAAAGGCAAAGGATGATGAAAAGAAAAAAATAATGGTTAAAGATTACCTCGCTGATAAACTCGCGGATGGCAGGGTGTTAACCGGCAGGCAGGCAAAAAAGGCCGGCCTGGTCGACGCCACGGGGAATATAGACGACGCGATAGAGGCCGCGGCCGGGATGGCGGGAATCAGCGGCAGGCCGCGTGTTGTTACGGAAAGGCGGGAAATGGGTTTTATGGAGTGGGTCAATTCAAAACTGAACGACCTGGGCCTGTCCGAAAAATCCGGGCCGGCCGTAAAATATCTTATGAAATAATAAAAGTTTTTTAAACCGGCGGCTTCGGCCGCAGTTTATATTGGGAGGATCAGGATGGCAGAAAACGACGAGGAGAAAAAAAACCAGGAAGGGCCGAAAGATACAACCCCCAATCCAATGGATGAGGCTGAGAAAAAAGCAGCCGAAAGCGGAAAGGGAGAAAAAGAAACACCGGCCGAAGCAGGCGGGGAAAAATCCGCGGAGCCAAAGGATGAGACACCGGAAAAAGCGTCAGATGATATAAAAAATACAGTTAAGTCCTCATTTTTGGATTCACGCGGATGGAACAGGGTTGCGCAGCTTATTCTGCTGGCCGCGGGCGCCTATGGATTTTTTGACGCTATGAGCGGTGAAGTTTTTGAGTCTTTTCCCGGAGCGGTTTTTGGGGGGCTGGCTTTTGTGCTGGCGGCCCTTTTGGAGCTGAGGTACCTTAAAAAATTCGCAAAGGACCCCGAAAAGCCCCTGTGGATTTCGCGATGGGCGCTGCTGGGAATAACCGGGCTTTTGTTTTTATTCTTTATTGTCGAAATATTCCGGCCATTCAGCATTGAGCTGAATAAAATATTTCCGGCGGCTCTTTTTATAGCCGTTGTGGCGGTTTTTACCGTGGATTTTATTTTGTACATATCGAAAAACAAAAAAAAGATTGTGGCTGATACCTATCTTTTCGTTTCTGTTATAACCGGAGCGCTTGCCCTGCTGGTTTTTTATCTGTATATGCAGGTTATAGCCGGTTTTGGCATAGCTTTTATTTCTCTTATTTTTCTTGTCCTTTCTCTGGCCAGGGACCCGTTGAAAAGCGACGGCAGGCTCGGCGGCAGGGTAACAGCGGCAATAGTGGCGATGGTTTTTTTCCTTGGGATTTTAGGCTACGCGTCTACAGTCTTTTTTACAACAAAACTGCCGGCCATATCATACGGGCCAATAACGGATAAATTCAAATATAAGCCAAAAAATCTGGCGTGGTCCGGTGACAATTGGTCGCTCGCCTATAATTTTTATAACAAAAAGAAAGAACGCGGTAAACTCGGAATAATAAACGCGTTGTCCCTTGGTATTACCGAGTTTCCTCCTGAAAAAGAAAAAAAAGGCGGAATGACAGAACTGCCCCGCTACATAGACAGGGCAGTATGGAATAATGACGGTAGTTTTCTCGCTTTTACCGGAAGCGACAAAGAAGAAGGCCACAGAAAAATATGGGGGGTGTCGCTTAACCTGTCTCTGCTTAAAACCATCGATAAAACAAAAGGGATTGAAGAAGGCAAAAGGCACCTTAAAAAACTGCGAACAAAAAAAGAGGATAAGGCCAATATGCCGGTCGGCAGGCCAAAAGTGCTTCTGGCGGACGTGGGCGGTATAATTACGGATAAAAAATGCGACCCTTTAACCCACAGGACGGCGTGGGCCCCGGGCGGCGGTAAGTTTGTTTTTGCCGCTCACAAACGCGGAAAAATAAGCGCTATTTACGCGGCTGACACAAAAAAACAGGAGGTAGGGGAACTGACACGGGGCGCCTATAACATGTACCCGCTCTGGTCTCCGGCAGGGGACAGGATATTATATGTAACAAAACGCGACAGCTATACATACCTGAAGGTTTCGAATTATAACGGTTCGAACGCTCACGAGCTTAATATCGATAAACGGAGGGAGGACAGGGAACTGTTTCCCCTGTGGAACGCGGCGCAGAACAGGGTGATTTATATTAAGGATAATAAACTCGTGATAATGCATGCCAATGCCACAAACCAGAGAAATCTTTCCAGAAAAAGCCTGCCAAAATCAGGATACTGGCTTACAGACGAGAAAAAGAAGGTCAAGCTGAAATATACCGATTCAGGCACAATATGGCGTGTAAGGACGATGAATACCAAAGGGAAAAATCATAAAACAATATTTACCGAGGTTTGCGAGGAAATGACCCAGCCTAAATGGTCATACGACGGTGAGGCTGTGGTTGTCGGCGCGAATTACGGGGATCACAGCTCACTCTGGAGGTTCGGTAAGGACGGGGAACTTGAAACGCGCATTTACACCACCGGGCACTCCATATCAGAGCTTGAATGGGCATATTCATCCGAGAGGCTCGCTTTTATAGTCAAAAAACCTTCGGTCGAGGAACTTTGGGCGGTTAACAGGGACGCGACAAAACCGCTTTTGCTTTATGAAGCGCACAAAGACGCTGCAATAAATCATATGTCCTGGGATAATGAAGGGGACCTTATAGCTTTTGACGAAAGCTACAGGGCGTGGTATTTCGCTCCGCGGGTGACTTCCGTAAAAGTGGTGCACGCCATCGGAGGAACAGTATACAGCCTGTTTCCCTATGAGTTTTACGGTGAATATCCGACATGGTCGAGCGACGGCCAGGTTATAGCGTATGTAGGCTGGAACAGGTTCTGGCTGCCGTCCATGAAAGAGAGGATATGGATTTACCAGGTGAAGTAAGGACAATTTCCATTTCCATTAAAAACACTTTGTGTTACACGGCACAGGCATAGATTCTCCTCTGTAAGCACCTGTTATTCAGCTGCCAACCCTCCAACCCTCCAAACATCTGTTTAGTTTTCAGCTTGTTTTATTTCTATTCCACAGGGCAAAAATTCGTATTGACATATGGATTATTCTTTGTAAAAATACTTAATACGCAATAAAAATTTCACAAGGTGAAAAGGACGTTATGAAAATCAGGATAACTTTATTCATAATATTCATATTTTGTGCGGTAAATATATACCCATCTGCCGATGATGTCGGTACAACCTCGAATAACTTCCTTAAAATTCTTGCTCCGGCAAAGCCCGCGGGTATGAGCGGGGCTTATATCGCGCTTGCCAATGATATACATTCCATCAGGTATAACCCGGCCGGCGCGGGAAAATCCATGCTTTCCGAAATATCCGCGTCGCATTTAATATGGCTGGAAGGAGTGGGTTATGAGAATATAAATTTTATGACCCCGTTTTCATTCGGTAATATGGCCTTTTCCATAAGGTACCTTCACATGGATGAAATGGACAAGACAGTTGCGTCGGCCTCGCCCGAAGGGTATGACACGCTTTACAGTTTTTCGCCGTTTGTTTTTGACGGCTCTGTTTCATACGCGAAAAAATTCTCTGATAATTTTTTTGTGGGAGCGAATTTTTCCCTGATTGACTACGCTATAGACCCTGAGTCTGATTCAGGGTCATCGATTTCCTTTGTCATCGATCTGGGGCTCATTTATGACATGCCTTTCCTCAAAGGCGCGTCCGCTGCCCTGGTATTCAGGGACGTGGGCCCGCCTTCTTCTTTTATTGAGGAAGGGTTCATGCCGCCTTCGAACATTAGGGCGGGGGTTGGTTACAGGCACGAAATGTTCGGCGTCGAGGCGGATGTAGAAGTTGTGAATGATAATGATATTAATTTTTATGTGGGAGGAGAGGCCACTCCTATCGGGGCGCTTTCCCTGAGGGCGGGTTACAGGGGAGGTATTATAAACCAGTTTTCAGCCGGCGCGGGTGTCGCGTACAACAATATATATTTTGATTACGCTTTTGTGCCGTTCAGCGAGGAGGAACTCGGAATGACGCACAGGGCGACAATTACGTATAAGTTCGGCTCCCCTCCCCTGAAAATAAAAGCGAAGCCCGTGGTATTTTCACCCAACAGGGACAAATACCTGGATTTCACCTTTATCAGGCCGGACATTAAGATGGAGGATATGGTTAAGTCGATGACATTAAGGATACTTGATTCTTTCGGAACTCCGGTACGGATATGGCCGGTAAAGCCCGGGAGAAGAATATTCTGGAACGGGTATACAGACGCGGGTTCGGCGGCTTCCGACGGCTCTTACCGGGCCGTGCTGGATGTCGATTACGGGAATGGAATCGAATCCACATCCAACAGGGAAAAAGTGGTCGTGGACAACACGCCTCCGAGGGTGCGGGTGGACGCTTCTCCGGAAAAAGTAAGGCCGGGCAGTATTACCACGCTTATGGCGCCGGTGCGGTTTACGCCCCGTGTATATGACCTTCATGGTATAGGCAAATGGAAGCTTGTAATAATTGACAACTCAGGCAGGGTGTTTAAACAATTTTCAGGCAGGGGCGAGCCCGGGGAGATTATATGGGACGGTACGGATAATACAGGCATGAATTCCGTCGATACAGGGGCGGTATATACCTATGCCCTGTACGCGTGGGACACCGTGGGCAACGGGAGCAGGTCATCCGCGAAAAAGGTTAAGGTTCTTTTGCGCGAGGTCATTATAACCCTGGGCGCGGATACTCTGTTTGACCCCGGAAAGGCGGACGTGAAGATATCGGTTTA
>CAZHOD010000176.1:216-4648 GCA_964534075.1 uncultured Spirochaetia bacterium | reverse complement strand
GGGGGAAGTGAAAGCGGAAAAAGACGCGATAGTAGTTGACGGTAAAAAAATAGCGGTTTTCGCGGTTAAGGACCCGGCGCAGATACCATGGAAGGATGTGGGAGTCGAAATAGTAATAGAATCCACCGGGCTTTTCAGAGACAGGGAAAAAGCATCAAAGCACCTCGAGGGCGGAAGCGTAAAAAAAGTTATAATTTCCGCTCCCGCGAAACAGGAAGACATCACCATGGTGCTTGGTGTAAATGACGACAAATACGACCCCAAGTCGCATAATATAATTTCCAATGCCTCATGCACCACTAACTGCCTCGGGCCGGTTACAAAGGTCATTCACGAAAAGCTCGGAATTGAAAAAGGGCTCATGACCACCATACATTCCTATACGAATGACCAGAAAATACTGGATTTGCCGCACAAGGATTTAAGAAGGGGGCGCGCGGCGGCTGTTTCCATGATACCGACGACTACCGGGGCAGCTGCGGCAATAGGCCTTGTAATGCCGGAACTTAAGGGGAAACTCAATGGTTACGCCATGAGGGTTCCCACTCCAAATGTCTCGGTTGTGGATGTTGTTTTTGAGGTTAAAAAAGAGACGTCAAAAGAGGAAATAAACGGTATGCTTAAAAAAGCCGCGGAGGGCAAGTTAAAAGGGATTCTTGGTTACAGCGACCTTCCCCTTGTCTCAAAAGACTTCCTTAATGACAGCCGTTCATCCATAGTCGACGCTGACTCGACATATGTTGTAGGGAATATGGTTAAAGTAGTTACATGGTACGACAATGAATGGGGTTATTCCTGCAGGTGCGTGGACCTGGCCGATTATATGGTGGAAAAAGGGCTGTAAAAAGAAAACAAAAGCAGTTAAAAAATCATAAAAACAAATAAAAATATTGCGCGTGAAGCCTGAAAATCTACGGCTTCACGCGTAAATATTATAAGCAAAAGGAGGGATAGAATGGCCAAATTATCAATAGAGGATATAAAAGGAGAATTAAAAGGTAAAAAGGCCCTTATGAGGGTCGATTTTAACGTTCCCCTCGATGAAAACCGCAATATTACTTCGGATAAAAGGATAAAGGCCGCGCTCCCTTCGATTAAGATGGTAATGGAAAACGGCGGAAAGCTTGTTTTAATGTCGCATATGGGCAGGCCCAAAGCCCGGAAAAAACCCGAGTTTTCCCTGGATGTGGCCGCTAAAAAACTGGGAGAGCTTTTGGGTAAGGAAGTTAAATTTGCGCCTGAGTGTGTCGGCCCGGAAGCCGAAAAGGTAACCGGCGCGCTGGCTGACGGCGAAGTCGCGCTGCTTGAAAATCTGCGGTTCTACAAAGAAGAAACCGATAATGACGCTGAATTCGCGAAAAAACTCGCCGCGAACGGCGAGATTTATATAAACGACGCTTTTGGTACTGCGCACAGGGCCCATGCCTCTGTCGACGGCGTGACAAAATATTTTGATAAATGCGCAGCCGGGCTTCTTATGGACAAAGAGCTCAAATATATCGGTGAGACAATGGAAAAAGCGGAAAAACCCTTTGTGGCTATCCTTGGCGGGGCCAAGGTAAGCGACAAAATCGGCGTTATACAGAATATGCTCGATAAAGTTTCGGAGATTATAATAGGCGGTGGCATGGCCTATACCTTTTTAAAGGCAAAGGGCAGGGATATAGGAAATTCTATATGCGAGGATGACAAAATTCCAATGGCAAAAGAAATACTCAAAGCGGCCATTGACAAGGATGTATACATATTTTTACCCATAGACCATATTGTGGCGAAAGAATTCAAAGCTGATTCAGAATCAAAAGAGGTTTTAAGGGACGGGATAGAAGACGGCTGGCAGGGCCTCGATATCGGCCCCATGACAGTGAAAAAATTTAAAAACGTAATCAAAGACGCGAAAACAATAATATGGAACGGGCCTATGGGGGTCTTTGAGTTCGATAAATTCGCCAACGGCACGCTCGAAATAGGAAAAGCAATAGCCGAAAGCGGGGCCACGAGCATAGTGGGCGGAGGCGATTCGGTCGCTGCGCTTAAAAAGCTCGGGCTGACCGACAAAATGACCCATGTGTCGACTGGCGGAGGCGCGTCGCTCGCGCTTATGGAAGGAAAAGAACTGCCGGGCGTCGCGGCGCTGAGAGATAAATAAACTTAAAACCGGTTTTGCCGCTTTGTAGTTTCGCGGCCGGGCGGCCGGGCGGCCGGGGTTTGTCCCGGCAGGGAACGCACATGTGCGTTCCGCCTAAGCCCCGGAACAGGAATTGGTTTTTAGTTGGCAAGGAAAGTTGTTTTTTATTTAAAATCTAAAATCAGAACCGGAGGTAATAAATGAGAACACCATTTATCGCGGGAAACTGGAAGATGTTCAAGGATATCGACGAGGCAACGGAACTCGCGACCAGCCTCAGGGGAATATTAAAGGATGTACAGCCTTCGGATGTCGAAGTGGCGGTATGCCCGCCTTATGTCGACATACCCGCGGTCAGGGACGTAATAAAAGGCAGCAATATAAAACTCGGAGCGCAGAATTTTTATCCAAAGCAGGAAGGGGCTTACACAGGGGAAATTTCCCCGTTGATGCTCAGGTCCGCGGGCTGTAATTATGTAATAATAGGCCACTCCGAAAGAAGGAAATATTTCAACGAAAGCAATGAATTTGTTAATGAAAAGGTCAAAACAGCTATGGATTACGGCCTTTTTCCCATTATGTGCGTGGGAGAGTCGCTCGAGGAAAGGGAGAAAAATATAACAAATGACGTAGTAAAGAGCCATGTGGAGGGCGGCCTTAAGGATATACCAAAGGAAAAAGCTGTTAACATAACAATAGCTTACGAGCCTGTGTGGGCAATAGGTACGGGAAAGACAGCGACACCGGGCCAGGCAGAAGAGGTTCATAAATTTATACGCGGGCTGCTTACGGAAATGTACGACGAAAAAACAGCTGAGTTAATAAGAATACAGTACGGAGGAAGCGTAAAACCCGAAAACGTAAAGGACCTTATGGCACAGGAAGACATAGATGGCGCGCTCGTCGGAGGCGCTTCTTTAAAAGCGGACGCTTTCGAGCAGATAGTGAAACACTACAAATAGCAGGGCAATAAATAATAATAACCAATAAGTAAATAATAAACGGTTAAACAGCTACTTGGCTAATATACAGGAGGTTTATTTATGCTTTACAACATAGTATGGGCAGTACATGTGATAAATGTAATACTACTCATTGTCGTTGTTCTGCTTCAGACAGGAAAGGGTTCGGAAGTAGGTTTCGCGTTCGGACAGGGCGCGGCGCAGACAATGTTCGGGTCAGGCGGCGGAAAAACCTTTATAACCAGGTTTACAATAATACTGGCGATTTTATTTATGGGTACCTCCATTTTTCTCGCGCTTTACCAGGCAAGGGCAGGCGGTTACGGCGGAGTAATGAAAGAAGCGCAAAAACAACAGCAACAACAATCAGCCCCGGCCGTGCCGGCTGAAGGCGGGCAAACAGGCGGAGAGGTGCCCGCTGATGCGGGCGGAGAAAATTAGGGCGCGGTGTTTTTGAGAAAATATCTGTGTTTAGCCGCGGTAGCGGCGGTATTGTTTTTAACTTCGTGTACGGGAAGGGATTCATACGAATTAAAAAAGGAATATACTGACAAACCCGCGCGCGGCGATATTCTTATAAAAGGTTCGATTGGTGAGCCTTCTGTCCTCAACCCTGTCCTTGCTTCAGACTCGGCATCCCATGATATAACCGGCCTTATTTTCAACGGGCTTGTTAAATACGACAAAAACCTGAAACTTACGGGCGAACTCGCGAAAAGCTGGGAAATATCCCGAGACGGCCTGGTTATTACATTCAAATTGCGTAAAGGCGTTAAATTTCACGACGGAGCTGAATTTACTTCAGATGACGTAAAATTCACCTACGCAAAGTATGTCGACCCTAAAGTAAAAACCGCTTACAGGTCACTTTTTGAGCTGGTCGACAGGGTGGATGCCCCGGATGAATATACAGTAAAAGTTTATTATAAAAAACCTTATGCCCCGGCGCTTGAGACCTGGACAGCCTCAATAATACCCGCCCATATATACGGGGAAGGCGATTTTAACAAATCCCCGTACAACAGAAAACCCGTGGGAACCGGGCCGTATGTATTTAAAAAATGGGTCACGGCCGAAAAAATAGAACTTAAGGCAAATCCGGATTATTTTGAGGGAGAGCCGTATATTACCGGTTATATTTACAGGGTGATTCCTGATATGAGCGTTATGTTTATGGAGCTTTCCTCAGGTTCAATAGATATGATGGGCCTCACTTCGGATTTGTATTTGGGTAAGGCCGCGGAAAAATCCTTTAAACAAAGGTTTAACAAATATAAATACCCCTCGTTTTCCTATACATATATCGGGTATAACATGGAGAGGGATTTGTTCAAAGATGTAA
>CAZHOD010000176.1:0-206 GCA_964534075.1 uncultured Spirochaetia bacterium | reverse complement strand
GTGAGGAAGGCGCTCTGTTACGCGATTGACACAAAAACAATCATAAAGGGTGTGCGGGGCGGCCTGGCAGAACAGGCTACAGGGCCCTTTATCCCGGGATCCCGGGCATATAATGAAGAAGTAGAGCCGTATCCATATGACCCCGAAAAAGCCGCGAAACTGCTTTCAGAATGCGGTTGGAAGAAAAATAAAAAGGGCGCGCTTGA
>CAZHOD010000175.1:3852-4662 GCA_964534075.1 uncultured Spirochaetia bacterium | reverse complement strand
CCTATTTAGGCATGGCAAAGGACGCCGCGGCAATGTTCTGGAACCCCGCCGGTTTGAACAATATGAAAAACGAAAGCAAAGACTGGAACTTTTTCTTTTCCCAGAATATCTGGTTTATGGACATGGGTACAAGCAATGTCGCGGTAGCCAAACACATTAAAAAAGCCGGTGTTTTCGGCGCGTCGATATCTTATTTTAACGCCGGGGAAATCGAAAGGGCAGATATAGACTCAAACGGCAACCCTGTAGAAAGAGAGGACACTTACACGCCCTATTCAATCGTACTCAGCGGCGGGTATTCCAATACAATGGATAAAAACCTGGATTACGGAATAACAATCCGGTATTTGCTTGAAAATATCGACGGGGACACGGCAAGCGCCTACGCCGTGGACATAGGCGCCAGGTATATGTTCCCTTACCTGCCCGGGCTGTCCTTTAATATAGTCGCGAAAAATTTCGGAGGCGTTTTAAACGGCTTCACCCTCGCGAAGGAACTTGACTTTTCCGCTGCTTACACAACAAAAATACAGGACTTTACGGTCAGCGTCGATTACGATATATGCGGAAAAATCAACAATTACCCCATACAAAGAATCGGAGCGGAAATCGAGCTGCCCTACATGTTTGTAATAAGGGGCGGTTATCAGGCTGATAACACCACTATTGAAGAAGGCCTTAAAAATTTCAACTTTGGCATAGGCCTGAATATAGCGGATAAATATGTGGATTTCGCGTTTGAACCCTACGGAAGCCTCGGAAACGCGTATAAAATGAGTTTCGGCGGGGATTTTTAAACAAATGCACAAA
>CAZHOD010000175.1:0-3842 GCA_964534075.1 uncultured Spirochaetia bacterium | reverse complement strand
CAGACAGGATATAAGACATAAGGCATAAATAAAAACAAAAAAAAACAACTAATAATTTTTTTTAATCCGGGATAATCACTATTTTATACCATAATCTTTTATTTTTCGCCACAACGTGGAGCGGGAAACTCCCAGGGCTTTTGACGCCTTTGTGTAATTATTCGAATATTTTTCAAGCGCTTTTTTTATTGTTTTTTTCTCCACTTCCGAAAGCAGAAACTCTTCGCCTTCTTCCCCGCCTCTTTCCTGCCCTTCTTTTTTGTAAGCCTCGAGCCGCGGATAAGGGCTTATGTTGTGAAGGTTGACGGGTAAATCCTCCACTTTTATTATATCGGTTTCCGCGAGGGCAAAAGCGTGCTGCACTATGTTCTCCAGCTCCCGTACGTTTCCCGGATAGTCATACTGCATTAAAATAGCTTTTGCTTTCGGGTCTATTCCCATTATATCTCTTCCGGACTCGTTGTTGTACTTTTCCACGAAAAAACGCAAAAGCACCGGGACATCCTCTTTTCTTTCCCTTAAAGGAGGTATGTGTATATGAATAACATTAAGCCTGAAAAACAAATCCTCCCTGAACTTTTTTTCTTTTATTAACGCCGTCAGATCCTGATTAGTGGCCGCTATTATCCTTATATCAACTTTTCTTACGGAATTATCTCCGAGCCTCCGCAGCTCCCTGTACTCCAAAACCCTTAAAAGTTTTGACTGCAGGTTAAGGCTCAAATCCCCTATCTCATCGAGAAAAAGAGTGCCTTTGTCAGCCATCTCAACAACCCCTTTTTTATCCGAAACAGCCCCGGTAAACGCGCCTTTTTCATACCCGAAAAGTTCTGACTCAAGAAGGTTGTCAGGTATGGCCGCGCAGTTAAGCGCGACAAACGCCGCGCCGGAACGGCTGCTCATTTCGTAAATACCCCTCGCGACAAGCTCTTTGCCTGTGCCTGTCTCCCCGGTTATAAGTATATTTGATTCGCTCACGGAAACTTTGGCCGCCCTGTTTATGACCCCTTTAATAGCGTCGCTTTTCCCCACAAATTTACCGCGGAAATATTTCTTATAACCGGTTCTTTTTACTCCTTCCTTCCTTTCTTTTTTTGACCGCCGTATCAAATATTTAAGTTCGTTAAAATTTATTGGCCTGGACATATACGAGAAACC
Organism: uncultured Spirochaetia bacterium; assembly: GCA_964534075.1. Lineage (GTDB taxonomy): Bacteria > Oederibacteriota > PGYV01 > PGYV01 > CAYTNY01 > CAZHOD01. Next base: position 2,684 of record CAZHOD010000175.1, on the reverse strand, counting down.
GTTGCGCTCCGCTATGTCTATGGCTTTATCGAGGTTATCCCTGCGGCTGATTACTATTACGTTCAGGCCCGGGTCTCTTTTTTTTATAAAACTGATTATATCCAGCTCAGATTCCTCTATTATCAATAGGTCGAGCAGAATTATGGAAAACTCATTTGAAGTAATCTTCCCCATAAGGCCGGATGAATCAGTTACTATATAAGGGGAGTAATTATGGTCCTCAAGGTAATTATTCGTTTCTATTGCTTTGTCTTTGTCTGTTATTGCTATTAAAATTTTTTCCATTTTGTTTCGCAGCCCTTTTTAATTGTTCTTTTAACCCCAAAAGCCGCTTATTTTCGCTGAATTTCAGCAACCCTTTGTTTAATGTCTTCTTTGCCTGTTCCATCTGATTCATTTTAATCTGCGCAATAGTTATATACGCGTATATTTCCGCTGTCTCCGTTTCATCTCTGGACCTTTTGAAATAACCAACAGCTTCGGGGTAATTTTTTGTTTCAAAATAGCACACTCCTTTATTCCTGTATATTATATCGCTTTTATAATTTTTTTCAAGTAGAAAATCGTATATTTTATCGGCATATTTTATATTCTTTTCCGCGACATATTTATTTGCCTTTATTAGAGCAACTTCAAGCCTTTCTTTTTGCCCTAAATTTTTAATTACATTCAGTATTTTCGTAATATTTTCAGAAGTATTACCCATATTATACGCTTTTTGAAAAGCGTTTTCAGCCCTTTGAACAAGCCCCATATTATAAAAATAATACCCTGCTTTTTCATAAGCCCTTCTTATAGTAGTTCCTTTATCCATGGCTTTTTCCAGGTATTCGAGTTCTTTTAAATCTTTACCCATACCCTCGTAGGCAAGCGCTATGTTGTAGAGAATATTACCTTCCGGTTTTTCGTTCGGGAACAAAAGCGCCCTTTTACCCAGCGCCGCCGCTTCCCTGTAACGCCCGGCTGACATAAGGGCATTGGCCTGGTTAACCATACTGACCGGATACCATCCGACAAGGTCCCTGTTTGCCCTGTGAATATACGTAAATTTCTCAAAGATTCCCCTGTAAAAATATAAATCGAATATTTCCGGGCCGTATGCCTTTTTCTTTTCAGCGTACCTGATAAGTATACCTTTTTGGTTTTCATAAAAAGGCACCTCCAGGCTGTCCGCGCGCGTATAAAACACGGACCTGTAAACCGGTATTTCAGGCGCGAATTTTTTTATAATTTTCGAGATATTTTGGGCTGTCTCGTGCGGGCTCATTTCAACGTAACCGTATTTTTCAATAAAATTCCTTATGCCCCAGTCAAAAATCATGAAAGACGCGGTTACAAATTTAATGTCCCTGCGCTTTTTCTGAATTTCCTGTATATAATAAACAGGCATTAGGTTGTAATCACCGTCCCCGTGATACATCGCTCCCTTTTCCATGGTCATAAGGATATTATATCCGTAGTCATACGACAAAAAATCCCGCGTGTGATTGTTCGCGGCAAAACCCCGGACAAACATATGAATAAAAAACACTGCCGCCAGCGCTCCGGCCGCGGCCATAACCCGCCGATTTTTGATTTTCCGGATGATGTGCGCCGCGCCTGCCGCCATAAAAATAAGGATGATGTAGCATGCGGGCAGGAGAAAAATCCTCATAAGCCAGATAACATCTTTTTCCGTCCTGTTGTACAAAACGACCATAAAAAATACTATAATAAATATAGAGGCGGTGAAATAAAAAATGCTTTTTGAATTCCGGTAAATATAATAACCTCCGGCAACTGCCGCTGCCCACAGGAATGAATAATTCGAAACAAAAAGTTTTATTGCCTCGTAAAGCTGGTACTTATATACCTCAAAAGAGGCCTCCACAGGGTATATGTACCCCTTCCTCAGCACCACCCACAAAAAATCCTTAAGCGTTGACGGGGCGCCCCAGTTAAGCGAAGGATTCGCGGGCGCCCTTATAAGAAGATATAGATAGGGGGTCACTCCTGCCAGAAAAAAAAGCGCGGAAACGGCCATCCCCCTTACGCCGGATTCTTTCCGGTAAAGAAAAAACAAATAACTGAATACAGGGGCCAGTATAATCATGCTGGGCCAGTGGTTTGAAAGGCTCAGGCCGAAGATATAAGAAATAAGATAAAGGTAAGGCGGCCTGAAACGCTCAAATAGTTTCAGGCTCAGTAAAATAAGCAGCGCTAAAAACAAAAGGTTTAGCATATAAATACCGCCCTTTGCCTCTGTTGCCTGGTTCCAGAATATATAGCCGAACGCAAGTACGGCAACCCCTCCGAGCCCGCACAAATAAAGGCGGCGGCCCTTAAGGCCCGATATTCTTTTTACTGTATTTCGAATAATAAAATAGGTAATAAATAAAACAATTACCGCGAGGACGGACGCGAAAACATTCATCCTGAAAGCGGAATTCCCCGCGGGTATAAAGGAAGCTATTTTTCCCGCGATTGTGTACAGGGGATAGCCGGGAGGGTGGCCTATGCCCAGCGTCACCGAAGCGGCGGTTGTTTCAGGCGAATCATTGTTTTTGAATACAGGGTGCATTGTCATTATATATATGTAAAATACCGCGAATAATACGACGGCCAGGGCTGATATTTCCTTTATTTTTGCTTTGTTCATATACACACCCGCATTTGCATTAATAATTTACTTATGATAACCAATA
>CAZHOD010000174.1:0-4664 GCA_964534075.1 uncultured Spirochaetia bacterium | reverse complement strand
CACCATTTCTCCCACCTGTGATTTATCCGCTTTTCCGTGGCCCGTAAGCGCCATTTTGACCTGCATGGGTGTAAACTCGTATATCTCGAGATTTTTCATCATGCCGGCCAGCAGTATTACGCCCCGCGCTTCACCGACACTCATAGCCGTTTTGGCATTGCTGCTGAAAAATAATTTTTCAACGCCCATACTGTCCGGCTTATGCCTTTTTATGACCCTCATTATGTCCCTGTGTATAAATTCCAGCCTTTCGGGCGGCGGCGTATCCTTCGATGTTTCTATAATTCCGTATTCTTCCGCCTCGAGCATGCTCCCGCTTTTTCTGACAAACCCGTATCCTGTCCTCGCCGTACCCGGATCAATTCCCAGAATCAACATTTTGTTTTGACACTCTCCGCTGGTTTTATAATATAAACGCCCGGCTGTTATTTATATACCCTGGGCACCCTTTCTGTTATTCCCGTCATTATTTCATAGGAAATAGTATCGCAGGCGCCGGCCATATCCTCTACAGGCAGACGGTGTTTTCCCCACTTACCGAAAACAAGGGCCGTGTCTCCGGTTTTTACCGGCCCGCTCACCCTCACCGCCGCGAGGTCCATACAGACACGCCCTACCAGGGGGCATTTTTTCCCGTTTAAAACAACCTTCCATTTTCCTGATAATTCCCTTCTTAGCCCGTCGCCGTAACCCGCGCTTATTATGGCTATTTTTTCCGCGCGTTTGGCGCGGTAAATACCGCCATAGCTTACCGCGTCCCCTTTTTTCAGGCTCACGACATTAACCACACTTGCCTTGAGCGACATGACTTCCTTTACCGGGGCCTTTTTTTTCAGAAATTTTTCGGTAAAAGAACCGTAAAGCATAATACCGGGCCGCACCCCGTCAAAAAGCGCGTACGGGTACCTTGTTATTGCCGCCGAATTGGCCGCGTGGGCGAAGTAATCCTTTCCGGGCCTGCCCTTTATGTCATCAAACATTTTCGCCTGCTTTGTTGTCATTTTATCCCCCGGAAGGTCCGCGTCAGCGAAATGTGTATATACCGACCTTATTCTGATATTTTTTAATTTTTCCAGATAACTTATATATTTCCCCGCGCTTTCGGGTTTTATCCCGAGCCTGTTCATTCCCGTGTTTATTTTTACATGGACCCCGATTTTCTTATTTTTCTTTTTTGCCTCCCTGTTAAGGGCCGCTGCCTCACCATAAGAAAAAACAGAGGGCTCCAGTCCGTTTTTTATTACGCCCCCTGCCTCCTCCTTAACAAAACCGCCGAGTATTATTATTGAGGCTTTAACTCCGGCCTTTTTCAGCGCCTCCCCCTCGTTTATCCGCGCGACGCCCAGGCTTTTTGCCCCCATTTTATTTACAAAAAATTCCGAAACAGGAATCAAACCGTGCCCGTACGCGTTGGCCTTAACAATTGGTATTATCTCCCTCGCGCCCGCTTTTTTCTTTACGAATTTGTAATTGTTCTCCAGCGCTTTCAGGTCTATTTCCGCCCACACGCTCCTTTTTTCAGAAGCCGTCGCCATACCCGGCTGCCTCGCTTTCTCCGGCCATCTCCCGTTCGTCTATTTCCTGGAACGCCGTGTAGTCAGGGACAAAGACAACCTTCTGAAAGCCTACCGGGCCGTTCCTGTTCTTCGCTATCAAAAGTTTGCATTTTTTTATGTCCACTTTCTTTTCCCCGCCCTCGTCGGACATTATACCCTTCTCTTCTGTTTCTGTTTCCCTGTCAATAAAAATAACTACGTCCGCGTCCTGTTCCAGCGCCCCTGACTCCCTCAGGTTGGAAAGTTTTGGGCCCGCTTTCTTTTCCCCTCTTTCCCTGTCGACCTCCCTGTTCAGCTGCGAAAGGGCCACTACCGGAATTTTCATTTCCCTCGCTATGGCCTTTAGCGCCCTGGATATCTGGGAAATCTGCTGTTCCCTCGGTATCCGGTCATCGGGTTTAACGAGCTGAAGATAATCGACTATAACAAGGTCGAGTTTTTCGTTTTTCCTTGCCAGGGAAGCCATGAGAGACCTTGTTTTTGACCTTATGTCGAATACAGAATTATCCTCGGTGTCTATCATAACGGAAGAGTCAGAAAGGCGCCCCAGTATATCTATAAGCCTCGGCCTTTCACTGCCGGAAATATATTTCCCGGTTCTTATCTTATAAAGCTGAATCCTGGAACCGTACGCGAGAAGCCTTTTTATCAGGTCCTGCTCGTTCATCTCGAAACTGAATATGAGGACATTTTTACCTTTGTTTACGGCGAGTTCATAGGACATATTAAGGGCAAGCGATGTCTTTCCCAGCGAGGGCCTTGCCGCTATTATTACCAGCTCGGAAGGCTGCATTCCTGATGTATGATCATCTATTTTTGAGTACCCGAAAGGCAGCCCGGTAAGTTTTTCCTCCCTGTCCCCCATCGCCGTAATCTGGTCAAAAACCCCTGCCACAAGGTCCTTTACCGCCTTAACCCCCCCTTTTTGCCCCTGCTCCGCCAGCTCAAATATATTTTTCTCCACGCCTTCCAGTATGGTCCTTGGTTCTTTTTCTTCTGTCAGCGATTCTTCTATCGCCCTTGTCGAAATACTTATTAAATTTCTTAATATGGATTTTTCCCTTACTATTTTCGCGTATTCAGCCGCGTGCGCCGGCGTTCCCACGGAATCCGAAAGAGCGGAAAGATAAGCCGCGCCGCCGGAATTATCAAGCCCGCCCGAGGTCCTCAGCGCTTCGGAAACAGTAACCACGTCCACCGCGCTGTCCCCGCGGCTGAGCTCTTTCATTGCCTCATAAATTTTTTTGTGCTTTATGTCGTAAAAATCGGCCGTGTCGACCACGGGCGCGATGTTATCGAAAACATTCTCGCTTATAAGAATAGCGCCAAGAAGGGACTGCTCCGCTTCGAGGTTCTGCGGCGGTTTTCTCCCGGAGCCACTGCCGTTCTTTCCGCCTGCGCTGTCATCCTTCCTTTTTCTCATTATCTCTCACAACCCAGACCTTAACTTCGGCCTCTATTCCTTCCCTGAACCGCACCGGGACCTTAAAAACGCCCAGTTCCTTTATATGCTTATCAAGGATAATATCCTGTTTTTCCACATCCACACCCTGCTTTTTAAGTTCCGCCGCTATATCCGCCTCGGCAACAGAACCAAAAAGTTTATCGTCTTCAGAGGCGAGTTTTTTTATCGCAACCTCCGTGCCTTTTAATTTATCGGCTGCCTCTCGCATTTTTTCGTCATTTTGTTTTATTTTTTCCCGGCGCCGCCTGAATTCCTCCTGTATGGTTTTAAGGTTTTTTTCGTTTACCTTCGCGGCCTTGTTTCCGGGCAGGAGAAAATTCCTCGCGTACCCGTCCTTTACCTTCACCACGTCACCGGCTTTCCCGAGTTTATCGATGTTTTCCTTCAGTATTACTTCCATATCGAACCTCCTTTTTCTATCTTTCTGAAATTAAACCACGTGTCAAGCACACCTGTCAATAATATTATTCCGAGGAGCCACATCACAATCGCGAAATATATTATAATCTTTATGAAAAAATTAACGCGGTACTTTTTCAGGTAAAAAGACACTATTGAAAAACCGGTGACAAGGTAGAAAAAACCGAGCACCAGCATTATATTAGCCCCTGCCAGCTCCATAACCCTTGAATCAAGGAGCCTGTCCCCCGCCAGAAACAGGGCCAGGCCGGCGATAAATACCCGGACAAATATTTCGTCAAGATACCACATATGGAACTCCGGAAAACGGCTCTTCTCTTTTTCCCGCCTTATCATAAAAAGCCGCACCACAAAATAGTTCAAAAACACTATAAACAGAATTTGCAGCAGCACCCTGCCCGGGTAAAGGCCGACCACAATAAATTCCGCCATTTTTTTGAGCTGTTCTTTATCCCCGGGGGCCACTTCCTCCGCCGAAGACATCCCGAGCACCGCGGAAAGCTCTATTGATATTTCCTCTTTTACCGACTCCGCGGCCGCGGACACATCGAACCCTGCCCCGGCCAGCGTTACGAAAGCCATTACAGCCAGCGCGTATCCTGTTCCCGCTAATATTATGTACGGCCAACCGGTATTTTTTCTGATAAGAAAAAGAATAATGAGGTTTAGAACCGCAAATACTGTTATCAACACGAGAAAACTGGCGAAGAAATAAATCAGGTTACCCGACATAATAAAGGCCTGCCTTTATGATTGTTTAACCCGTTGTGAATGGCAAGAACCCGGCTTCCCTTGCTTTTTTAACCGCCCTTGTAACCATCCTCTGGTGTCTCGCGCAATTTCCCGAAACCCTGCGGGGTATTATCTTGCCCCTTTCGGTTATGTAATTCCTTAGAAATCCCACGTCCTTAAAATCCGCGGATTTAACTTTTCTTGAGCACAACTTACACCTTTTTTTTCTTATCCTTTTAAAAACAAACCCTTTAGACCTGGTGGATTTCGCAGCCATCCAATTCCTCCGTTTCTGTCTATTTTTCTTTTTTTTTATTTTTTAAAAAGGCTCTTTTTCGCCGTCTTCTCCGCCGCCTTTTTTTTCCTGCCCGCCTGTATCATCCTTTTCCTTTTTCTTTTTATCAAGAAACTGCACCCTGTCGGCGACAACTTCCAGTACGGATTTTTTCTGGCCCCCATCCGCTTCCCACGTCCTGTACTGAAGCCGGCCC
>CAZHOD010000173.1:0-4683 GCA_964534075.1 uncultured Spirochaetia bacterium | reverse complement strand
TATACTCGCTTTGTCCGACCATCCCGCGGCAGCCCCGGTTTATCTGACGCTTGCCGGAATATCCATGGGCCTGAGCAGCACGGTTTTTGCGTCCACGCTTGCGGAAGTTTACGGAACAGGGAATCTGGGAGGTATAAGGTCGGTTTTTACCGCTGTTATGGTTTTTGGAACCGCTGTGTGCCCGGCTCTTTTCGGCTTTTTGCTGGACAATGGTTTTAATTTCACTTTTATAAACCTTGGAATAGCGTTTTTTGTGCTGCTCGCGATTCTTTTAAGTTTCCGGCTTGAAAAACACACTCGTTCCGCGGTTAACCCGGATATGTAAATCCCTGCACCGGAGCCGCGGGGCCCGGTGGAAAATAAATCGCCTGATATAAGCAAAAACCATTTCTTGATAATATGATTTTTCAATCCCGGCGTGTCGATGAGTTTGCCGAAATCGGAGTGGGGTATTTAAATACGACCCAGTATGTTGATATTATAAAAGTAGTTATCGTGGCCACCTGGAGTATCATCGCTGTTTCTGTCGCGAGGATTCCCATTGAGATTGCCGCGAAAATAACCAAAAGGGAAAATTCACTGGACTGAGCCAGGCGTATAGCGAGCTCCTTGGACAGTTTTTTTGTTTCACCGCTGATTTGGAACGCGACGCGGAAAACATACGCTTTTAATAGAACCAAACCGGCGCCGAGAGCAATTGCCATAATAAGCAGTTTGGGGTCGAGCCGCAGGTTGAGGTTGGCGCCTACCGCGAAGAAGAAAAGGATAAGGAAAAACTCGCGTAATGGTTTTATATGTTCGGCAATGATGAGCGCTACCCTGGAAGAAGCAATAGAAAGGCCCGCGACAAAAGCTCCGATTTCATAGGACAGCCCGAATAAATGCGCGGCTTCAGCCCACAATAAACACCAGCCTAAAGTTGCCACGAAAGTATATTCCTGGATCACGTCAAATTTTTTCAGTAAGGGTATCATTACAAAGCGTACACCTGCAAAAGCCAGAAAACACAGAATAATAAAGTTTAAAACCACCATAATAAATGTGGTAAAAAGGCTGTTGGTTTTTTCTCCGGTAATAAATAAAATCGCGAGGATTGCCAGTACATCCTGCAGCAAAAGCACGCTGGTCATCAACTCGCCCGCGCGTTTTTGATGTAGCGTAGTGGTGGGTATCAGCTTCAGGCTCACGATTGTGCTTGAAAACATCATGGATACACCAAATATAAGGGCGCTGCGTATGCCGAATCCAAGAAGAAAAAAGCAGGCAAAAGACAAAATCCCGAACAGTAATGAAGTGCTGAAGGTAAGCAGCGCGGTTCTCTGGAAAGACTTGAGAAGTTTTAACGGCTGTAAATGAAGGCCGATAATAAACAGGAGTAATATGATTCCAAAATGAGAGATTTGTTCTATGCGGTCGATTTTATTGACAAGCGCGAATCCGCTTGGCCCGAGCAAAATACCTATTGCTATGTACGCGATAAGGATTGGCTGCCTGGCGTACAGGAAAAGTGTGCCGAGCACAGCCGCGCCCACAATTATCGCGCTTATTTCGAATATTATGGTTTCAATATTCATATGCCGCGAAACCCGTCAAAAATTTTATACTTATAGAATGATACTGCCAAAAAACCGGATGCCGCCGCGGTTAAAAACCGGTTCCCGGGGCAAACCAAAGGTTTTTGCGGGGACATGCCGGCGGCCTGTCCGGGCTTTAAAAGTTTTTCAACAGTATCGCGACGCGTATAATACATGAATACATTCCTTTTTGTTTTTTTTATAATATCATACAATTAATACAGAGGCAAACCAATATTTCGCGAAAACTTCACAAAAACAGAGCGCGGTAAAGGCCCGGCGCCGGGTTTTGAGCCGTAATATGAAACCCGATACCTGTGGTATGGCCGCGGGTAAACCATCGAATATATGTAAAAATCATTTAATTCATTAATTAATAAAAATACAGAGGGTTAAAAACAGGCGGGCCAGTCAGGCCGGAATCGCTCAAAGCAGCGCGTTCCAATAAAGACAGGAGGGGCCCCCGGGCTTAACCTTTATAAAATTCGATTGACAATTATACCCGGTAAATATAACATGGAAGCGAAAACAGAAGGGCCGCAAAAGAAGTTAAAAACAGTTGGTTTTGCGATGGAGATATTTTTAAGCTCAGGCGCTTTTGCGCGGATGGCAGGTGCGGAATGACGGCAAAAATTAAACAGCTGTATACACGGGAAACGGGATATACAGCCCTGCCTGCGCGCGGCAGAGATAAGTCTGAAAAAATTCATGACAGCCTTTTTAAGGGATAATACAACATGTTTCGATTTTTCAGGGCAAAAACCCATAATCTGGGGCTGATATTGAAAAATAAAGCCGGGCTCGGTTTTTTTTCCAATATAAACCTTTTTTTTACATATAGCAGGCTTTTGTTTGATTATATTTTTTTGAGGGCGTTTATAAAAAAAGAAAGAATATTCGGTTACATAATAAATTTCATGGATTATCATGTTTTTCTTACCATATTCGAGGAAATATACATACACAATGATTATTTGTTTCATACAGGCAAAAAGTCACCGTTTATAATCGACTGCGGCAGTAATATGGGCATGGCGGTAATTTACTTTAAAAAACTTTATCCGGGCTCGGTTATCTACGCGTTCGAGCCCCATAAGGAGACTTATGATTTGCTCGTTAAGAATGTCCTTGATAATAAACTCCGCGATGTAAGGGTTTTCAACAAGGCCCTGTCGGCAAAAAAAGGGAAAATAAATTTTTATACTGATAAAGAAAACCCCGGAGCGCTCGGGATGAGTACAATCAAGGAAAAAGCGCGGCTTAATACAAAACAGGAGGTAGAGTGCGATAAACTTTCTTCTTATATCGAAAAGCAGGTGGATTTTCTTAAAATGGACATCGAAGGCGCCGAAAATACGGTTATAGAGGAACTGGGAAAAAAAGGAAAGCTGAAGAAAATAAAGCAGGGGGTGATCGAATACCACCACCATTTAAAGCCAAAGGAAAACAACATCGGTAAAATGCTCGGGCTGTTTGAAAAAAATAATTTTGGTTACCAGGTGAGCACGTGGATGAAACCTCCATTTGCTCCCGGGGCGGGCCAGGATCTCCTTATATATTTTTATAAAAGCAGTATGGTTTAAAACCTGTGGGGGCGCCGGCATCTTTCCATTCCCCGTTTTTAAACGCGCATTTGAGGCCTGCCTGCTTGCACACCGTAGTTTTAACAAAGGTATGTCCGCTGAAGTTCGACAGAACGAAAGCGGGTTCTCAAATGTGCGTTTAAACTCAGAGCCTCTTTTGCATTTAAATAATCGCCCCTTTCTCTTAAAAGAACCATTTTTACTCGCTCTTCCGCTCCCGCAAGTATTATTTCCTCAATACTTACAGGCTGAATTTCTTCTTGCTTTACTTCTTTTTTGCTGATATCCTTTTTCATGAGCGGCGTTCCTCCTTATAATTTTTGTTCTTAATCAAACAACATTATAGGATACGTCGCTCATTTTTTCTACATACAACTTTTGATTATAACTCGGAACACGCTGCTGCCACAGAATATTAAGAATTGACACGAGAACATACGGACAGTATAATCATACCAAGGAGGATATAAAATGACTGAAAAAAGTATGATTATAAAAATATTGAAAAACAATAAAGAGGTATTGAGAAAATACAGTGTTTCTTCGCTTGGCATATTTGGTTCTGTTGCCCGCAATAAACCCGGAAAAAAACGGGACCTCGACATAATTGTTGAATTTAAAAAACCTACATTTAACAACTATTTTGGGCTAAAGGAATACCTTGAGAAAAAGACAGGCAGGAAAACCGACCTTTTATGCAGGGACGCCATAAAACCCGCGGTAAAAAAATCAATACTGAGGGAAGCTCAATGGGTGATAAGATAAGAAAACCGGATTTATACCTGAATGATATCAAAGAGGCCATAGCAAAAGTTAAGAAATATACCAAAAATATGGAATACCGGGAATTCAGGAAAAACAGCCTTGTGGTCGATGGTGTTTCAAGGAATTTTGAAATTATAGGGGAAGCAGCCGGACGGTTGCCTAAATACGTGAAGGATAAAAATAAGAATATCGAGTGGAAACAGGTGATAGCTTTCAGAAACATAATAGCCCATGAATATTTCGGTATCAGTTACAGGATAATGTGGGATATTGTCAAAAATGAGATTCCGGCGCTATCCGGAGAAATTAACAAAATTTCTTTATAGCGGAGGAAAAATATAAATAATATATCAACTGACATCAGCGGAAAAATATTCACAGGTTAAACCCACTTGACTTTTACGCGGGATTAGGGTAGTATTCATTTAATAAATAACAGAGAGTCCTTTAAACTGGCCCCGCGAGGCCGGTAAGGAGAAGATAAAATAACGGCTTCTTTCTGCCACTTTGCGGGAAGAGGCCTTTTTTTATGCCTGAAACAGGGCAAAAGCGCCTGATAAGGAGGCAAAAATTGGAAGAAAAAAATAAAATAAAGGCGGAAATAATGGACAGCGCCGCGGTATCCAGGGCGCTTTCGCGTATTTCCCACGAAATAGTTGAGAAAAATAAGGGCGTGAAAAATATAGCAATAATCGGTGTCAGGAAAAGGGGCGATGTCCTGGCCGAAAGGATAGCCGAAAAAATAAAGAGTATAGAAAAAG
>CAZHOD010000172.1:0-4735 GCA_964534075.1 uncultured Spirochaetia bacterium | reverse complement strand
GGAAGGAGGCACGGCAATACGCGGGTGGTGATATCCGTTGAAACGCCCCGCGGCATGAATTCCAAGTTGAAAGACGCTTATAAAAATGTTAAATTACTTGAGAAAGAAGATAATTACGGGTATATTAAAAAGGAAATGAAAAAAATAAATAAATATCTTGGAAAAAAATAGTTTTTGGACCGCGCCGTTCTATATTATAATCCGAGGTGAATATAATGGGAGAAGAGGAGAAGTTCGATGTTATTGTGGTCGGAGGGGGCCCCGCGGGGCTTACCGCGGCCTATATAATGGCAAAGGCCGGGCTGGAGGTGATGGTGCTCGAAAGGGGCGATTACTGCGGCTCCAAAAATATGTTCGGAGGTATATTTTTTACCAATGTTTTTAATGAAATAATGCCCGATTTTAAAAATGACGCGCCGCTCGAAAGGGTTGTAACAAAAAGGCGGTGGTCTTTTTTAACGCCCTCGGGAGAGCTCGGCGGCGGCCTGGGGTTCTCAAATTACAAAGACGGTTCCAATAATTCGTATACCGTGCTCAGGGCAAAATTCGATAAATGGTTCGCGGAAAAAACAGAGGAAGCCGGGGCCATGGTAATTACGGGCGCGGTTGTGGATGATTTTATTATGAAGGACGGAAAAGTGGCGGGGGTAAAGGCGAGGATGGAGGACGGGGATATTTACGGTGATGTTGTTGTGCTGGCTGACGGGGTAAATTCCCTTCTCGCGGAAAAACTCGGTATGCATGATGAACTTGATACCGGGTCTACTATAGTAGGGGTAAAAGAGGTAATTAAACTTGACGAAGAGAAAATAGCCGACCGATTCGGCCTCAACGGCGCCGAAGGGGCGGCTTATGAATATTTCGGCCTCGCGGCGCTGGGAGCAATAGGCTCGGGTTTTATATACACAAATAAAGATACGCTGTCAGTAGGGGTAGGCGCGGAGATAAAATCGCTCCTGGAGCTTAAACTGAACCCCAATGACGTGCTCGAGGCATTTAAGGAACATCCCGCGATAGCGCCTCTTATAAAAGGCGGTGAGCAGAAAGAATACGCGGCGCACCTTATACCCGACGGCGGGTATTATAAATTGTCAAAACCTGTAAAAGACAACGTGGTTGTCGTCGGGGACGCGGCGGGTTTTGTGAACGCCACTCTTTTCCATGAAGGCACAAACCTGGCCATGGAAACAGGAAGGCTGGCCGGGGAAACGGTTAAAGAGGCGAAAGAAAGAGGCAATATAAAGGACCTTTGCGCTTATGAGAAAAAACTTAAAAAAAGTTTCCCTTACCGCGACCTGAAACAGTTCAGAAAGCTTTCGAAGACACTTAATAAAAACAAACAGATTTTTGATAAATACCCGGCATTGATGGAAGAGCTGGTTTCCGGGCTTTTTGCGGCTGACGGGGTGCCAAAGGGAGACAAGGAAAAAAAGCTTGTTAAGAAATTACTGAAAAAAGAATCCATATTCAGGCTGGTTAAAACGGGCCTTGATATGAGGAGGGTAATATTATGAGCGGAAAATTCAAAACAATGGAAGATAAGCTGGGGCTTGATAAATTCAAACCCTTTGAAAAGACCCACTTGAAGTTAAAAGATGACATCCCTCCGGAAAAATTTGAGGAACTGCTTTTTATATGCCCGGCCAAGGTTTATGACAAAAATGATAAGGGAGAGCCGATTGTCGCGTTTGAAAACTGCCTGGAGTGCGGGACATGCAGGGTCGTTGTAAAGGACGATATGGAATGGGAGTACCCTCAGGGCGGTTTCGGTGTTACTTATAAGTACGGATGATATGATGGTGTTAATTGTTGATATAGGCAATACCAGTATAAATTTTGGTGTTTTTAAAAAAAATAAAAAAACCGCCGGTTTTCATATTCCGGCCCTGCGCAAAAAAGGGGCCCGCGGTTATACCGCTTCTATAAAAAAAGAACTCAGGAATAAAAAAATCCCCGTGTCTTCATTTAACGGGTGTTTTATAGGCAGTGTGGTTCCGGGATTAACCCCTGTTATAAGGCGGGCAGCCATGGCGGTTATTAATAAAAAACCGCTTGTTTTTTCCCGGAAAACAAAAATCAATGTCAGAAACAAATACAGAAATAAAAGCGAGGTGGGGGACGACAGGATCGCGAACGCGGCTGCCGGAAGGAAAATTTTTCCCGGTAAAAATTTCATTGTTATAGATTTTGGCACGGCCATTACTTTTGACACTGTAAATAAAAAGGGAGAATATCTCGGCGGGATAATATTACCCGGGATCGGGCTTATGAAGGAAATACTTTTTAAAAAAACCGCGAGGCTGCCGGATATAAAAGTAAAAATCCCGAAAGGTATTATTGGCAGGGACACGAGGGAGAGCATAAGTATCGGGATAGTTAACAGCGCCGCGGCCGGGGTAAATTACCTGGTAAGGAAGGTAAAAAAAGAACTGAAGGACAATAACGCGAAAGTAATTTTGACCGGGGGATGGAAAGAGCAATGGCTCATGGATATGCTCGATTTTAAACCGTCAAAAACAGACCCTGATTTTACGTTAAAAGGGTTTAAAATAATATACGATATTAATACTAAAAATGGAAAATAAAAAAACCGGGACTAAAAAAATATATTCCGCGAAAAGGCCATCTCATCCTGATGACGCCCATACGCGGGCCAAACGTTTTTTCAAAAGAAAAGGAAGAAAGAGAGCGAGAAAATATTTAAAAAAATTAACAGAAAGTGAAATTACCGATAAAAAATAAGGCTTTTCCGCTCGTGTTTAAAATATTTAACCCGCAAAGCCAACAATATAGGTTTTAATGTAACAATAATATATATCACAAAAAAATTACTTGACAAAAAACATTTTTTTTGATATATATTTATTCGGCGCAGGGTTGAGCCTACCTTTTTTAGCTCGTAAAAACCCCTCTATATCCCTGCGCTTTTTTATATATGAAAATAGAGGGGGCAGCCTGCCCTGTCCAATAAATCCGCGTTGTTCAGAAAGTGGCGCGCAGTACCGTACAAACACTTCGTGTTATACGCCACAAGCGCACGCCCCCTACAAAAGAGAAAAAATTAATAATAACCGTAGAGACGGGGTTCCATCCCCGTCTCTGTATTTATGGCGGGCATACCGGGGATTTCATTTATTCATTTTTTATATGGCGGTTTGCAACCGTCCGGTATGATAATGATTGTTTTTTTGTAGGGGCGACCCTATGTGGTCGCCCTTTGTTATCGGGCCGCCATCCTCTTACGCTAAAGCTTCAGCGGACAAATGCAGGGCGGCCCCTACAGGGCCATCTGATCATTCGTTTTTTGCGCCTGCCCTGTCCGGTTCCTGCGTAAAAAAACAATTTACATTTCTGAATATTCAATATATTATATTACTTTGTGGAGGGAGCGGAATGGAAGATATTATGAGAATATTATCCAAAGGCAGAAAAGTTTTATTATTTTTTCCATTTGTTTTTATTTTCAGCGCTGCCGCGCCTGTTTTTTCCGATATAATTTATTTAAAAAACGGGGAAACCATCGAGGGCTTGGTAAAAAATTATAACAGTGAGCAAATCGGCATACAGACAAAAAATAATTTGTTTTATATGCCGCGGGAAGAAATTGAAAGGATAGAGGATAAACCATATTTTGAAAAAGAGCCGGAAGTAAACTGGGCAGTGATTGGAATCACAGCCGGCCTTTCCGTGCTCATGTTTTCCCTCGCAATCCGGGGAAGGGAACTGTAAGAAGGTGTTTTTATATGGCGGTATACGAAAAACAGGGATTATGAAAACAGGTTTTCGGGAAAAAACCGCTGTTATGCGGGCGGCGGCAGTCATGTTATTATTTTTAAGAGCGCCGGCTGTTTTTGCAGCTGACATGGTTTTTCTGCAGGACGGGCCCGTGGCTGCCGGTATGGGAGGCGGGTTTACCTGCGCTGCCGGCGGTACAAACGCGCTTTGCGTTAATCCTGCCGGCCTTGTAATATCAAAAAACACAACCGCCGGGATATCGGGTTCTATGATCGCTTATGACGCGGGTGCGCCTCAGCAGCCTTCGAGTTATCTGAACGCGGGTTTCAACGCTGCCGCGAAGTTTGAAAATTTTGGTTTTTCGGCCTCTTACCTTAAGGCCGGGGACAGGTACCGCTCGGATGAATCTGAGGAGGGTTATAAGTTATCCGCGGGGTTCGCGCGGCCTTTGTGGGGGGATATTTACGCCGGCGCCGCCGCCAATGTTATTATACAGACAGGTAAGGCCGGCGGCGTGTCATTTGACAGCGGCATCCTTTACAGGCCTTCGGAAAAAATAAGTTTTGGCATAACAGTTAAAAACGCCGTTGCTTCCGGAAATTTTCTTATTCTTGACAGGTATGGCAACACAAGGTATACAGCGTACCCCCTGCTTGTAAACGCGGGTTTTGCCGCCCGGCCGGTTAAAAACGCGCTTTTTATTTTCGGCATAAAAAATATTTTTGAAGCCCGCCGTTCGTATACTGATATCGACGTGGCGGCCGAATTCAATTACCCTAATAAGGAATATATATTTAAAAGAAGCTATCATCTGGGAGGGGAATACACAGCGTTTGAAAATGTATCGTTCAGGGCGGGAGTGCGCGGCGGGGAAGAAGAAAAATACCTGCCCGATTCTTTGTACGAAGAAATCGAGTACAAAACGGTTTATACATTATTCTTCGGCGCCGGGCTGAAATTGAAAAATTTTGAGGTGAATTTTGCTGTTGAAAACCGGCTG
>CAZHOD010000171.1:0-4753 GCA_964534075.1 uncultured Spirochaetia bacterium | reverse complement strand
AGCCCGTCTTAAGCCTTAAAACCCGAATAACCAACCTTAAAAACGTGCCCAAAGAATACATAAGGAAACAGACGCTTGTAAGCGCGGAGAGGTTTATAACCCCCGGGCTGAAAGAGTACGAGAGCAGGGTGCTTGGCGCGCAGGAAAAAATAAAAAATATGGAGTACGAAATATTTAAGAAAATCAGGGAGCAGCTAGCGGAGTATATCCCGGGCATACAAAAAGAAGCGGACCTGGCCGCCTCCCTCGATTGCCTGGTCTCATTTGCCGCGGCCGCGGTTAATAATAATTATACCCGGCCTTCTATTAACAACAGCGGGGGCATAAAAATCAGGGACGGGAGGCATCCTGTAATAGAAAAAAATATGGGGTACAACGAGTTTATACCGAATGATACAACCATGGACAGGGAAAGCAGCATAGCCATAATAACAGGGCCAAATATGGCCGGCAAATCGACTTATATGAGGCAGGTCGCCATAATTATAATTATGGCGCAGGCAGGGGCTTTTGTGCCCGCGGCTTCGGCTGAAATAGGGATTGTGGACAGGATATTTACCCGGGTGGGGGCGTCAGATTACCTGGCAAGAGGGCTGTCCACTTTTATGGTTGAGATGATAGAGACGGCAAATATACTCAACAACGCGACGGAAAATTCGCTTATACTTCTGGATGAGGTGGGCAGGGGGACGAGCACATTTGACGGGGTGTCGATTGCCTGGGCTGTAACAGAGTATATACACGATTATATCGGGGCAAAGACCCTTTTTGCCACACATTATTATGAACTTACGGAAATCGCCGATATTTTGGAAGGGGTGCGGAATTATAATATTCAGGTAAAGGAATACGGCGATAAAATAGTGTTTTTAAGGAAAATTATCCGGGGCAGCACAGACAGGAGCTACGGGATACACGTAGGCAAGCTCGCCGGCCTGCCTGTCCGGGTAATAGAACGCGCGGGCAGTATATTAAAAAGCCTCGAGCAGGCAAATTATACCGAAAGCGGCCTGCCAAAGATAGGGAAGCGGGAATTCCGGGGCAGCGCGAAAAAAGAGGGGCAGCTTGACCTTTTTTCAGTCGGAGATGAGAAAATAAGGCAGGAGCTTAACAAAATGGATATTGATAATATGACCCCTGTCAAGGCATTGAACGAGCTAAAAAAGCTAAAGGAAAAGTTTAACTAAAACAAAAAGGAGGCTTAAATGAAGGCGGAAATATTTGGATTTATCGGGGGTTTTTTGACCTCCGTGGGTTTTGTCCCCCAGATAATAAAGGGGCTGAAAACAAGGAAAATGGATGATGTGGCTTTATGGCAGTATATACTTTTGGCTTTTGGAATGTCCTGCTGGTTTTCTTACGGCTTATTGATTACTGACTGGCCGCTTATTATTGCCAATGGTTTTTCCCTGGCGTGTTGTATTTTGATTTTGTATATGAAATTCAGGTTTTCCACAAAGGTGGGAATATAAGGCGGCGGATTGGCAGATTGGAAGATTGGAAGCCTGGAGGCCTGGCAAAAGCCAGAGAACAAAAATAATGACTGAAATTTGAAATCCATGGCCTGCCTGCCGTAGCCTGAAAGGCGAAGGCGTAAGCGTAAGCCTATTGCCAAAGGGAAAGGTTAGAAACAGCGGCAGTAAATACGGGTTCATTATAAAGATGCGCCAATTTTTACGCAGGGAACAGGCATGCCTGTTCCCTGCTTTTTAAAAAGGCCATCGAATATTGTACACTGATGTTTTCAACTTCCGCCTTGACTTTAAAAATGATAATGCTAATATAGTAAAAAAAATGACGGAGGCTTTATTATGAAAGAATATAAAGGTTCTCTTGTAGGAAAAGATAAAAAAATCGGGATTGTTATATCCAGGTTCAATGAGTCCATATCAAAAAACCTGCTGGCGGGCGCGGTGGACTGCCTTGCCAGGCATGGTGTCAGTGAAGATTCCATAGATGTATACTGGACACCGGGTTCATTTGAAATACCGAATATTCTTTCCAATCTTGTAAAAAAACAAAAATATAACGGCATAGCCGCGCTTGGTGTTGTAATACGGGGCGAGACCCCTCATTTTGAGTACGTGGCGTCGGAAGTCTCAAAAGGCATAGCCTCGATAAGCCGGGAAAGCGGAATTCCGATAGGGTTCGGCATAATAACGGCTGATACGGTCGAGCAGGCGAAGGACAGGGCAGGAACAAAGAGCGGCAACAAAGGGTGGGACGCCGCCCTTTCGGTCCTTGAAATGACCGACTTGCTGGATAAGATTTAAAGACAGCAAAATTAAAAATTCAAACAGGGAAGATAAAAAATGGGAATAAGAAGAGCGGGGCGCATAATAGCGCTTCAGGGACTTTACCAGTTCGATATAGCGGAAAAGAGCAGGGAAGAAATAAATGAGTTCGCGGATAATTATCCGGTTTTAAAAACATCCGAAGGAGAAGTAAAGGAAGAATTCCTGGGTAAATCAAAAAGTTTTTCAAAAGAACTTATAAATGGTGTTTTGGACAATATCGAAAAGCTGGACAGTATTATACCCGTATACCTCAAAAACTGGAAATACGACAGGATACTTTCATTAGACAGGAATATACTCCGGATAGGGGTTTATGAGCTTCTTTTCCGCGGGGATATCCCATACAAGGTGACGATAAATGAGGCTATAGAACTTGCCAAAAGGTTCGGGGATGATAAATCCGGCAGTTTTGTAAACGGTGTGCTTGACAATATAGTCAAAAACGAGTCTGAAAAATTCAGTGTTCTTTCAGGCAAGCTGGCGAAGAAAGCGTGAGCCGTTGTTTTTCGATATTTATATAGCTTGATAAGGATCTTACTGATGTTTAACGCCCTGGTTTTTGTATATGGCAGCCGCTATTGGGGGTTACATGAAAGCGTTGAAAATACTTGTTTTCGGTTATATAGGTTTCCTGGTTTTAGCGGTGTTGCTTTTGCTTATTCCGTCCGCGAGGGGCGGGGCGGAGCCCATACCGGTTCTTGACACTGTTTTTACTGCGTTTGCCGTTGTGTCGACAGCGGGGCTTACTTTGTTTGACACCGCGGGATATTACTCTTTATTCGGGGAAATAATAGTACTTTTTATTATACAGGTCTGCGGCGTCGGGTACATGTTTTTTGTATCTATGGCGCTGTTGGGGTTTCTGGGAAAAGTCGACCTCAACTCAAAACTTATCCTGAAAGAATCCATGAATACGGAGTCGCTTTCAAACACTTTGAAATTACTTAAGGCAACCATGCTGTTTACTGTTTTTTTTGAAACGGCGGGGGCCGGCGTTATGTACATAAGGTGGGCGGGTGAAATGGGAAAAGCGGAAGCGCTGTACCATTCTATTTTTCATTCAATATCGGCATTCTGTACGGCGGGTTACTCATCATTTCACGGCGGGCTTGGAGGCTATGCGTCGGATCCGGTTATCGCCGGCGTAATATCGACACTGAGTATTTTCGGCGGGCTTGGTTTTATTGTCCTGTATAACCTGTTTGAGTTCGCGGGTATGCGAAAAAAGGGGAGGGCCCGGCTGGCTCCGCATACAAAAATAGTGTTGAAGGTTACGCTGCTTCTTTTTGCCGGGGGTTTCATTGTTTATTTTTTATCGGAGCTTGGCAGGACGGGTTTTACAAAGCAGGCCCTTGCCGAGGCGTTTTTTCAGGTTATGTCTGCCTCAACTACGTCGGGTTTCTCGGATGTGGATATGATTTTTCTTAACGAAACAACACTTTTTATGATGACGATTCTTATGTTTGTCGGAGCGTCTTCGGGCGGCACGGGCGGCGGGATAAAAACAACAACCCTTGCTGTCACCGGCGCGTTTTTGAAGGCTTCCTTAAGGGAAAAAAATGAGGTTAACATAGGGGGAAGGGAAATAAAGCCCCAGACAATCAGAAAGGCCCTGACAATATTCCTGCTTTCTTTTCTATGGGTGATCATGTCATCGTTTCTTCTGTCGGTATTCGAAGGGCACAGGTTTTATTACCTGCTCATTGAGTCAGTTGCCGCTTTTGGAACCGGCGGTATTTCAGCCGGAATTACCGAGTCATTGACGCCGGGAGGAAAAATAATTATAATGATTACGATGCTCGCGGGGAGGGCAGGGCCCATTGCCATGGGAATTTTCCTTACGGGCAGGGGAAATGAATCGCACATAAAATATCCGGAAGCCGGCATCATGGTCGGCTGAAAAGGAGAGTGAAATGAAACAGTACGCGGTAATAGGGCTTGGTGATTTCGGGAGGTATCTTGCTGTTTCGCTTGCGGAACTCGGGAACCAGGTGCTGGCTTTGGATATAAATAAAAAAGTGATAGAGGAAATGAAGGACAGCGTTACACATGCGGTAATAGCGGATGTCTGGGACAAAAAGGCTCTTGACGAAATTATTTCGCCGGATCTTGATGGTGTCATAATTTCTCTCGGAAAACTCGAGGAAAGCGTGCTTGCCACGCTTCGCGTGAAAGAAAAGGGCGTGAAAAATATTTATGTAAAACCGATTGTCGAAGAACACGGGACAGTTCTTAAAGCAATAGGCGCGAATGA
Source organism: uncultured Spirochaetia bacterium (assembly GCA_964534075.1). GTDB lineage: Bacteria > Oederibacteriota > PGYV01 > PGYV01 > CAYTNY01 > CAZHOD01. The sequence goes on along the minus strand of CAZHOD010000171.1, from coordinate 202 downwards.
AATAATTTACCCTGACCGGGAAATGGGCAAAAATCTCGCCATGCGCCTCACCAACCCTAATTTCATGGAGCAGATGGGCGTTGTCGAAGGGTGTTCAATGATCGAGGTCGCCGTCCCTGAAAAGCTGATTAATAAGAAACTACGGGAAATAGATATAAGAAAGAAATTCGGGGTGCTGGTCCTGGCGGTTAAGGACGTACTT
>CAZHOD010000170.1:0-4758 GCA_964534075.1 uncultured Spirochaetia bacterium | reverse complement strand
TACTTTTGGTTTTTCCCTTCGGTAGGTCTCCACTTTTTGCTGCCCTTCCGGCGCGTTTGTACGCATTTCCCTCTGCTCCCTGTGATGGTCGGACGGCTGCTGCCCTTTCGGTATTACAAAAGTAGGCCTTGTTTCTTTGAGCCCGGTTGTCCTGTGCTTTCTTTCCAGCTGGGACTCGTCCACGACCTGTACCTTGTACAGGAATTCCACTACCTCGTGCTCCATGGATACCACCATGGACTGGAAAAGCTCGAACCCGTCCCTTTTATATTCCAAAAGCGGGTCCTTGTGAGCGTAGGCCCTGAGCCCTATGCCTTCCTTGAGTTTGTCCATATTATAAAGGTGGTCGCGCCATTTGTTATCGACGGTCTGAAGCATAATATTCCTTTCTATCTCCCTCATCATTTCTTCGCCGGCTTCTTTTTCTTTTTTGTCGTATTCCTCCCGCAATTTTTCACAAATATCCTCTTCAAGTATTTCCCTTGTTATTTTCATCATGTCCGCTTTTTCCGTATCGACGGTATAATCGACAAGGAAACTGTTATGCATACGCCGGGTAAGACCGTCAAAATTCCACTCTTCGGGGTATGTTTTTTCGGGCGCGATATCGTAAATTATGTCCTTTACCACTTCTACCATCATTTCCAGTATGGTATTTTTAAGGTTTTTACCCTCGAGCACATCCTGCCTCTTTTTGTATATTACTTTTCGCTGGTTATTAAGAACGTCATCGAACTCGAGGAGGTGTTTCCTTATCGAAAAATTGTGCCCCTCCACGGTTTTTTGCGCCCTCTCTATTGATTTGGATATCCAGGGGTGTTCCACTCTTTCTTCATCCGACATGCCCATGGATTCCATGACCCCCTTTATTTTTTCCGAGCCGAATATACGCATTAAATCGTCCTCGAGCGAAACATAGAACCTCGAGAGGCCGGGGTCACCCTGCCTTCCGGAGCGGCCCCTGAGCTGGTTGTCGATACGCCTGGACTCATGCCGTTCGGTTCCGAGCACATACAGCCCGCCCAGTTCATTCACCCCGTCCTCGAGTTTAATGTCAGTACCGCGCCCCGCCATATTTGTCGCGACGGTAACCGCTCCCTTGTGCCCTGCCTTTTCTATAATATCAGCCTCACGTTCGTGGTTCTTAGCGTTTAAAAGCTCGTGCGGAACGCCTTTTTTTTCCAGAAGCCGGCTGAGCCTTTCGTTTTTTTCTATTGAAGTGGTGCCGATAAGCACGGGCTGCCCCTTCCTGTGGCATTCAGTTATATCCTGCGCTATTGCCCCGAACTTTCCCTTTTCCGTTTTGTAGATTACGTCTGCCGCGTCTATCCTTACCATTGGCTCGTTGGTGGGTACCATTATTACGTCGAGTTTATATATCTGATAAAACTCCTCTGCCTCTGTTTCGGCTGTCCCCGTCATTCCTGAGAGCTTGTCATACATTCTGAAATAGTTCTGTAAAGTCACGGTGGCAAGGGTCTGGTTCTCCCTTTCTATTTTCACCCTTTCTTTCGCCTCCACTGCCTGGTGCAATCCGTCTGACCAGCGCCTGCCGGGCATCAGCCTGCCGGTAAATTCGTCTACAATAATCACCTGGTTGTCTTTGACAATATAATCCTTGTCGCGTTTAAACAGAGTATGGGCCTTAAGGCCCTGGTTTATATGGTGAAGAAGCTCGATATTGCGCGGGTCATAAAGGTTCTCTTTGCCCAAAAGTTTTTCTGCCTTGCCTACGCCTTCCTCTGTCAGGGTGGCGGCGTTTTGTTTTTCGTCTATCTGGTAATCGGCATCCTTATTGAAATTGGGTATTATCCTGTCAACTTTATAATACATTTCCGTGGATTCCTCCGCGGGCCCGGAGATAATAAGCGGGGTCCTGGCCTCGTCTATTAGTATGGAGTCGACCTCGTCTATTATGGTGTAGTGCTGGCCGCGCTGCACCTTTTCCTCCGGGTAAACAGCCATGTTGTCCCTTAAATAATCGAACCCGAACTCATTATTTGTCCCGTATGTAATATCGGAGCCGTAAGCCGCCTGCCTCTCCTGCGTGGAAGAACCGTTTTTAACAATACCGACAGAAAGCCCCAGAAATTCGTAAATGTTTTTCATGCCCGGGAAGTTACCCTTGCCCATGGAATCCCTTTCCGCCAGGTAATCATTTACTGTAATCACATGGACGCCTTTTCCGGACAGCGCGTTAAGATAAACAGGAAGCGTCGCGACAAGTGTCTTTCCCTCACCTGTTTTCATCTCCGCTATTTTACCCTCGTGCAGCACGATACCGCCGATAAGCTGGACGTCAAAATGCCTTTGTTTAATTGTCCTTTTTGACGCCTCGCGCACGACGGCAAAAGCCGCCGGAAGTATTTCATTCAGAGACTCACCGCCTGCTATACGGTTTTTGAACTCATCTGTCTTGGCCGCTAGTTCACTGTCGCTGAGCTTTTCCGTTTCCTCTTCCATGGAATTTATCATTTCCACGGTTTTCGTGTATTTTTTTATTTCTCTCTCGTTTCTTGTTCCGAATATTTTGGTAATTAAATTGAACATGTTTATCACACCGCCTTTTTTATATTAAACGGATATATAATACCATACAAAGGGGGATTTTTCAAAACACAAAGATATTGGAAATTCAGAGTCAAAAACATTTTCAAATAAAACATCACTTATTCCTGCCGCTGTTTGCCTGTTGCCGGTAAAACAACTTTAAATTTGAAACTTCAAATCTCAAACCCCGGGTATTATTTTTAATCCGCCTTCGCCAAGGCTTCCACCTCCGCCTTTCAGGCTTCATCCTTCGCTCTTCGAGCTACGGCTGACAAGCCGGCGGACAGGGTGTGATGATTAGGGGTAAATTCCCCGCGGCTTGCTGCGAAGGCAGCCAGTTGTTCAGTCGTTCATACCCCGCAGCTTGTTTTCACTTTGTGTTTTTGCTGTTTAATTTTTCTTTTTGATTTTTTGTCCTAACTTTAAGCTTTCAGTTATTCCTCATACCTCGAAATCATATTCTTTTTTCTTTTTCTTCGGCTTCTTCCTGCGCAATTTCATAAGTATTATCAGCAGTATAATCAAAAGTAACATACCGCCCGCGTAATACATATCCGGGATCCGCGGCTCCAGGTAAACTTCAACAGGGAATTCCTTTTCGAGCCCGCCGGTCTGTACTTTTAGGCTCAGGGGCATTTTTTCAGGCCCGTCGTAGCTCCCTAAAATAATCAGGGGGAAGACAAACTCCCTTTTGCTCTGCGGAAGCACGGTTCCCAGTTTTTTCTCTGGCTCCGTGGGTATTACGCTCGAATGCCCGCTTTTTAGATAAACATTGGTATAAAACGCCGATTTCCTGCCGGAATTTTCAATGGTAATTGTCACGGAAAACTTTCTTTCAGCGTTGAAAATACCGAAATAATTTTTCAATGTCCTTTTTTTCGCTATTTCGGACATAACCGCGCTCGCTATGTTGAATTCAGCTTTTCTTTTGGATGTGCCCCTGTGTTTTTTACGGGGCTTGGGCGTGGGCTTTGGAGTCGGTTTTACTGTGGGCTTAACAGTGGGTTTCGGCTTTGGCGTTGGTTTTTCCGTCGGCTTTAGCGTGGGTTTGGGGGTTGGTTTGGCTGTTGGCGTGGGCTGCGGCGTATATGTCGATGTGGGCACAGGTGTATCGGTTTCTATTGCCTCCACTTCGCCTACGGATAAAAGGTCCGTGTTTTTCTGCTTTTCCACGGCCTCGCTTTCTATTAAATCATCATCAGGACTGCCGTAATCCACGTCATCCGGCATAGGCGGATCCACGCTCAGGACAGCTGCCGCGGGAAAAATAAATAATATTATCAGGGTTAAAACACTGTTTCTTTTCATAATTTACCTCCGTTTATTTGTAAATCAATAATACCATATCAGGTTATATTTTCAATATCGAAAAAACGCCATGTTATTTTCCGCCGTCCCTTTTTTTATCGGCTACTGCCTGGAAAAAGACTCCGGAAAAACCTATGATAAGCCATAATAAAAGCATTAAATAATATATCCAGCCCATGGATTTAAGAATTTCGGGTTGGTTTATCATGGCAGTAAGGTCGGCCTCTTTTCCAAAAAAACTGAAAGCGCCGGATACAATTCCCCACGACCCGCCGAAGGACGTGGCGATTATAATCATAAGCTTCTGCAGCAAGAGGGCGGTTATACCGCCTGCCAGAGCGAGGGCTGTTATAAGGAATATATTGGCCTCCTGGCCGGCTGTGCCTGTTATCATGATACTCAAAAACGCGCCCAGGCCGGCGCCGAGTATAAAAATCCCGAATTTATAAAACATTACCATAAAAAACGCGCCGATTATTCCTCCGAAAACAGCCAGAAGAAAAGCGACCGAGGTTTCGCCGCCGAAAATTATCATTCCCAGAGCGCCCGCGGTAAGGAAACCCGCGCAGAAACCCACGATTCCCAGGACGAATTTAAAAATTTTATAGCCGAAATAACAGTTTAAAATTCCCAGGGCAATCGAAAATACCGCGACAATATGCGCGTGGTCCTTCAAAACATCCTGTATCTGCTCTATAAATTCCATATTTTCCCCTTTGGTTTTTTTAATAGTATAACAATTTTAAAATTTTTTGTCCATTAAATAGAATTTCAAATAAGACAAATAAAACATTGCCTGTTGTTTTTTCCGGCCAGCCGATATTTGTCCGCGAAGCTGCCGGATTAGCCTTGAGTTTTAACCTTTAAGTTTTAAACTTATATTTCATATCCCAAAGCCGA
>CAZHOD010000169.1:0-4814 GCA_964534075.1 uncultured Spirochaetia bacterium | reverse complement strand
CTGGCTTACTCATTGGTCTGGCGATGAGAAACACTATATAGCATTAGCTTTGAAATTAGACAAATTTGGAATCGATGAGTATAACATAAGAGGAGTAGACTATAAATTTTATGCCTTAGATAAAGAGAATGGTCTGGGGATTGCGCAAATTAATCTTAGCCCGGATAAAAAGGAGGGTATGCTCCTTAAAAGCATGAAAGAGATTGGCAGGAGTTACTATGATATGCCTCTGTATCATAATGCTCCCGGCTTGCCTTATGCTTTAGCGTTATCCCACCGGATATTTTCTAAAGCTAATCCTTACCGTATTGGGATGTTCTTTCCTATGGCATGGTTGCGGCAGGGTAAAAGCCTGCGTTCATTCGGTGAATGGCTGATAGAAAAGAAATTCCCCGGTTTGTTTAATGCGCAGTTTTATGCTGCAGTAGTCCCGTTTATATTCAGTATGGGGCTCGTATTAATTACATTTTTTTTAGGCAGACTCTTATTTTCGAGTAAAACCGGTTTATATGCAGCTTTTCTTATGGCTGTTAACCCGGTAGCAATTATGACTTCCAGTAAGATATGGGCCGATGATATGATGGCATTCTTCTTTCTTTTATCGGCTTTTTTATATATGGCATCTTTGAAATATAATAGAACTTTTTTTATTTTTCTATCTGGGTTAAGCTGTGGGGTTGCTGTAATATCCAAGCAATCCGCAGGTTTTCTATTGTTTATAATCTTTATTTTTCATTTATGGATTAACCGGGGCCAACTTAAAAATCCTAAAGGCATACTTAAAGTTATTTTTCATAAAAATCTTATTTTATTTTGTGTAGGCCTATTTTTGGTATGTGGTTTCTGGTTTTTAAAAGTTTTTCAGAACTACGGCGAGTTTATATACCGGGCAGAACACACCGGGCCTATTAAAGACACTTTTCATAAAGTTAAGGCCGGCCGTCCTCACCCGGCTGTGCTGTATTTAGTCGGCATACCCTTTTTGTCGCCGGCATTTCTGTTTATGTACGGTTCTTTTAAAAAGGTATTTTCTCGAAATTTTTCCGGGGAAGAAAAGAACAGGTTGGTATTTTTATGGTTATGGATTATAGTTTTTGCTGTAATCTTAACGGCGGCTTTCCATTCTAAAGAACACAGGTATATGCTTGCTACTTATCCGGCTATGGCGGTTTTGAGCGGGCATTATTTAGTAAAGATACAGGATTTTTTAGCTGGCAGGATAAGGTGCCAGGGGCGGTTTATAGCCCAGGTTCTAATATTAGGTATTTTATTACTTAACGCCTGGTGGGCAGTACCTTTTGGCCTGGATGCGGTATATGAAGGCGTGGTTTTATTGTTAGAGCCGTTTTAGTATTCGGCCAGGCGAGCCTTTTATGAAAAAGAAAATCTTTTTATTATTTAAGCTTATAATAGGCTTAGGCCTATTAAGCCTGTTATTTTATCGGATACCAATATCTGATACTATCCAGATTATAACAAAAGCGTCTTTAGCGCATGTGATTCTGGCGTTCTTTTTGGGCCTTCTGGGTTATTTTATTTGTGCCAGAAGGCTGGAATTATTTATATCTGCTAAATCGCCGGCTTTATCTTTCGGTAAGATAGCCCGGGCTTATTATATCGGCATTTTTTTTAATAACTTTATGCCTACAAGTATAGGCGGGGATTTGTTTAAAATAAATGAATTGCGAGCAAACAGGGTGAATATAAGAGATATCAGTGCTGCGGTTATAGTGGAGAGGATATCAGGCTTTTTTGTCCTTTTTCTTATAGCTATATTCTTTGCTATGCCCGGCATCAATATATTTCAGAAGCTGGGTATGTCTTTGCCGCATAAGTTTTTATATGCCTTAGTTTTTATTATTTTATCCGGATTGGCGGCATTTTATTATTTTTGGAAGAAAAAATTGAAACTTTTTTTAAAGACTAGACATATTGGCAGCCTGAGTAGTAAATTATATAGAGTAATCGAAAGTTTCTATATATACAAGGATAGACCGGGGATTTTCTGTTACTCTATGTTTTATTCGTTATTATTTCATCTTTTGAGGGCCGGGGTTCTTTTGGCGTTGGTTTATTCGGTAGGAACTTATCTGAACTTTTTTTTTATATTGGGGGTTCTTCCGGTGATTGTTACAGTCAGCCTGTTACCGGCTTCGATAGGAGGTTTGGGATTAAGAGAAGGCGCTATCACATTTTGTTTTGTTAAATTAGGTTTATCTGCTCCTGAAGCTTTAAGTGTAGCCCTTTTATTTCGTGGATTGACTTATGTATATTCGTTTATCGGCGGAATATTGTATGTTTTGAAAAGATAAATGAAAATTTAAAAGGAAGGAATATTATGAATAAGAAAATATCCGTAGTTATTCCGGTATATAACGAAGAGGATAACCTGCCTTTATTGATGACACCTCTAGATGAGGTCATGAAAGGTATCAATTGGGACGCAGAAGTTATTTCTGTAAATGATGGCAGCCGGGATAATTCGCTGCAGGTTTTAAAAGAAATGCAGGTAAAATATCCTTACATTAAAATCATAAATCTTAAGCGGAATTTCGGACAGACAGCAGCTTTGTCTGCGGGGTTCGATGATTCTGCCGGCAGTGTTATTATAACTATGGATGCGGATTTACAAAACGATGTTTTAGATATCCCGGAACTTCTGTCTGAAATCGATAAAGGGTTTGATGTAGTAAGCGGCTGGCGCAAGGTAAGAAAAGACCCATTTTTGACCCGTAGGCTGCCGTCAAATATAGCTAATAAGATTATATCCTGGTTTACCGGTGTTAAACTCCACGATTACGGCTGTACTTTGAAAGCTTACAGAAAAGAAACAGTTAAAGACTTACATCTTTATGGAGAGCTTCACAGGTTTATACCCGCACTTTTAAGCTGGTCTGGAGCATCTATTAAAGAGATACCGGTTAAACACCATCCCAGAAAACACGGGGAGTCGAAATATTCTATTTCCCGGACCTTCAACGTAATATTGGATTTAATGACAGTTAAATTTTTGCTTTACCGGGATAAGGGGCCTATGCGTATATTTGGGAGATTGGGCGTGTGGTCTATACTGATGGGTTTTTTGTCAGGTGTTGTTACGGCCGGCATGAAATTATTGTATAGTAAAGATATGACAGGAAACCCGCTTCTGTACCTTTCGATATTCCTTATTTTTGTAGGGTTACAGTTTATTTCTATAGGCCTTTTAGGTGAGATAAATATCCGTACCTATATGGAAGGCCAGAATAAAAAAATATACGAAATAAAAGAAATCTTAACTAATGAATAACCAGAAAGATTTAATAAATGCCGGAGGCTGGAAGTATCTTATAGTTTTAGATGCTTGCAGGTTTGATTATTTTAAAGATTTCTGCCGTATTCCCGGTAAGCTCATACAGGCTGAGTCACCGGCCTGTATATATAAAGGCACGGTAACTTCTAATTGGTACAGATATATCTTTACCGGCAGATACGATGATATTATCCATGTTTCCGGCCATCCTAGAGTAAATTCCCGTACTCCGGTAGAAGGTTTTGACGCCAAAAAACATTTTTCTAAGATAATAGATGTATGGGATACAGGCTGGGATGAGGTAATTGGTACGGTATTGCCTGAATCTATAACTGCACAAGCTGTTAGTACAATAAAGAAATGGCCTGATAAGCGGTTTATTATACACTATGTGCAGCCGCATACACCTTACATTTGTTTAGGTAAACCTGAAGCAAAAAAGAAAAAGACGCCTGAATCCAGAGAAAGTTTTTTTATTAAATTCAGGGAATTTATAGTATCGAGAGCTCGTTGTTTTTTAGGCGATATGCAAGCTGTAAATATGATGAAGTTTCTCAGGGTGCCGGCTTTAAGCCCAATGGATGATGCTCTGCGAAAAGTTGGCCCTGATGGTGTGTGTAAAGCTTATACGGACAATTTATGCCGGGTTTTAAAAAGTGTAGAGGATTTATTGAAGCCGGCAGACGGTAAAGCGGTTATTACGGCCGATCACGGTGAATTGTTAGGCGAATACAGAAGGTTCGGGCATAATTTGAGTCTGTGCAGCAGGAAGGAACTGATTCAGGTCCCTTGGTTTGAAGTAGAAATAAAGAAATCATGAAATCTTTAACAAAATTTCGTAATTTTGCCCAAAAGCTTTCGGGCAATAAGGTTTTCTGGATAATTTTCTGTTTTATTTTATTTATAGCAGCTTTTCTGCCAAGGTTTAATGATATCTCTTACAGGCCGCTCTGGATGGATTCCTGTTACCAGGCCAAGATATCTAATTTAGGTATCTGTGACCCGGATCTTATCCATTTTGCAGCCGGACAAGCCCAGCCGCCGTTAGATTATTATCTTGAATATATAGGGATATCTTTATTAGGGTATAACGAAGTTGGGATACGTATAGCGGCTGTGGTGATGAATTCTCTAGCCGCAGTTTTGCTCTTTATATTTTTATATAGATATTTCGGTTTCTTAAGCGCGTTATTCGGTTATTTTTTATTCGCGTTTAATCCCTGGATTTTGCGCTATGCGGCTGAAGCCCGGCCTTATTCAACAGGCGTATTTTTTACGGTAGCTTTTCTTTACGCGTTTTGCGCGGTTACAAAATCTCCGCGCTTAAAAAACGCAGTTATATTTACCCTTGTAATGGCCGGTTATTTTTATTCGATCGGTTTTCAGCCGGTTGTAATGATACTCTGCTTTTCTGGATGGTCCTTTTTAATAAACCTGTTTTTTTTTAAAGATCAAAGTTTAGGAGAGAAATTATTTCAGTTAGTTCCGTATGTGGTGTCCGGAGTTTTATATTACCCTATGT
>CAZHOD010000168.1:0-4815 GCA_964534075.1 uncultured Spirochaetia bacterium | reverse complement strand
AAAAGGTGGGGATGTTTAAATTTTTACTTAATGACCTGAAAAAATCGGGGTTTGAATATTTAAGCATAGAAGCGGCGGGCTCGGTTCAGCACGCGCTGGTTCAGGAGCTTAATTTGAGGTGGTCCCCGACAGAGAGAGCCCCTTTTTATGTTCTGTCGAACACCAATATGCCGGCCATACTTGTAGAGACTGCTTTTATATCCAACCCCGGAGAGGAACAAAAGTTAAACAGCCATAAGTTCAGGGTCAGGGTCGCGCAGGGTATAACGGACGGGATACTGGAGTATTTGGAAAAAACAAATTGAACAGGCAATTTGTGGTTGTGAAAAAAAAGGGCGGGGTTTTAATAAAAAATAAAAAAATAAATAATTCACCTTTTTTTTTCGAAGTTTTCACTACTAAAAAAACAGGCGGTATAAACAGCGTAAAAAAAATGCAGGGGATAAAAAAAATATATTCTCAGAATCAGGTTCATTCCAAAAGGGTGACAACCCTTACAAAAAAAAACAAAAATAAAGCGGCGTTGAAAAAAGCCGACGGGCTGGTGACAAATATCCCCGGGCACGCCATAGGCGTGAAAGTAGCTGACTGCGCCGCGATCGCGCTGGTTGACCCCGGTAATAAAGCAATAGGGGTTGTGCATTCGGGGCGGAGGGGAATGGAAAAGGAAATTCCGGGCGAAGCAATACGGCTGATGGAAAAAAAATTCGGCTCAAAGCCCGGGCAGCTCGTTGCTTCGGTTTCACCGTGTATAGGGCCGTGCCATTACGAGGTGGGAGCCGATTTATATAATAAATTGAAAAAAAGAAAAATCTTTAGTAATATATTTATAATAAAGAAAAAAAAGATATTTATGGACATTAAAAAAGGTAATATGAATATCCTGCTTAGGGCAGGGCTGAGTAAAAAAAATATTTATATCAATAAAATGTGCACAATGTGCAACCCCGGGCTGTTTCATTCGTACAGGCGGGATAAAGATGAAGCAGGAAGAATGTTTGAAATCGTGATGATAAAAAAGTAAGGACGCGGGATTTTTTATGGCTGAAAATAAAAACCGGAGGGCAGGCAAATTGGAAGAAGACAAAAATAACGAATCCAAAAAAATTATAGACAGGAGCCTCGGAGATGAATGGGCCGGGTGGACAGGCAACCTGTCTGAGCACGAAAAAGAAATAAGGGAAGGTATATCGCTTTTTTTTGGGCTTTATTTCTCCGCGCTTTTCGCGGTTTTTGCCGTAATTATCGGTTTTTTTTATCTTATAATGCCCCGGCTTAACCAGGTAAATGAGAATCTGGACATAATAATCCTTTCGGTTATAAGCGCCGTATTTTTGCTGATTTTTCTATGGTCAGCGCTGCTTTTGCTGACATGCGTGACAGGCAGGAAGCTGGTGCCGCTTATCGGCTCGGGCGGCCCCCATATAGAATGGATTTTTCCGGCCATATATAAAATAGCGGGCTTTTTAGGGATTTCCAGGGACAGGGTGCGGAATTCGTTTGCCTTGGTAAATAACAGGGTGGTTTACGCAGTCAAGAAAAAATTTAAAAGCCTGAGGCTTCTTGCCCTCCTTCCGAGGTGCCTGGACAGAGAAACAAGGATGAAAGTTATGGAAATCACAAAAAAATACGGGGTAAAATCTTTTACTGCCACCGGGGGTTCATCGGCGTTAAAGATGGTTAAAAAAGAAAACCCGGACGCGATAATAGGTGTAGCGTGCGAGCGTGACCTCGCGGCGGGAATGGCAGACGCGCCGCATAATATACCTACAATAGCAATAGCCAACCAGAGGCCCGAAGGGCCGTGTAAAAACACAAAAATCGACGTGGATGAGTTCGAACGCGCAATAAAGTTTTTTCTTAACGGGTAAAATTCAGGGACTAAGAGGGTAATGGAGGGGGTTGAGGGAGAGCGGTAAAAAAATTGCTGTAACAATTTCAGCCTTCCAACATCGTGTTGTTGACACTATCGGTTTTTTTATCTTATTGCCAACTAAATTTCATAATGTTAGAATTACTTCGAAAAAACAGGGGTGGGTGCGCCCCGGGCCGGCGGTAGAACAATGGGTTACGTAAATGTCGCGGTTTTCGCGAATATGGATGATATATTGACATACAGTGTGGACGATAAAACGGCAGTTGAGGCGGGATGCCGGGTAATAGTGCCCCTTGGCAGGAGAAATGTGACAGGGGTGGTAATTAACGAAGTGCCTGCGGGAGGCGATCTCGGAGTGGATATTTCGAAAATCAAGAAGATAAAGGAGGTAGTAGATAAAGAACCTGTTTTAAATCAGGGGCTTCTTACGCTCGGAGAATGGGTGTCGGATTATTATATGTCCGCTCCGGGTATTGTTTACCGTTCTATGCTCGCTGCTCTTTACGGGGTCGTAACAAGGGAAACAATAAAATTAATAAATGAAAAAGCGGAAGGTGCAAAATTAACTCCGAATCAGAAAAAAATGGCCGAATATCTTCTGTCAAAACGAAATAAAAAGGCGGATATAAAGGAAATTGAAAAAAATACCGGTATTAAAGGCGTTAGAAATGCCGCTGTAAAGATGGAAGAAAAAGGGGTTGTTGAAATAGAAAGCAGCGCCAGGGTAAAGCAAACGAAGTATGAGGGCGCCGGGTTTTTCCCGGGAACGGCCGTTGAGGAACCCGGGTTTTCGCTCAATGAATATCAGGGCGAGGCGTTTTCGGAAATAAAAAAAGGCATGGATTCAGGGGAATACAAGGGGTACCTGCTGTACGGCATTACAGGCTCCGGCAAAACCGAAGTATATATAAAAGCCGCGGAATACGCTGTAAAACAGGGTAAAAAGGTTATAGTGCTTGTGCCCGAAATTTTTTTGACGCCGCAGATAACGGAAAGATTCAGGGCAACTTTTAAAGAGAGGACATCCATATACCACAGCGGGCTGAAGGACTTCGAAAGAATGGCAGAGTGGAAAAAAATAAAAAATAATCATGTCGATATTGTTGTCGGCACCCGCTCGGCTGTATTCGCGCCCTTTGACAGGCCCGGCCTGATAATAGTTGACGAGGAATTCGATACTTCTTACAAGCAGGAAAAAGACCCCAGGTACAACGCCAGGGACGTCGCTGTCTACAGGGCGCACAAAGAAAAGGCGGCTGTAGTCCTCGGCAGCGCTACACCCTCGGTAGAATCCTATAATAACGCGAAGCAGGGGAAATATACCATGCTGAGGCTTCCTTCGAGGGTCATGGAAAGGCCGCTGCCCGTAATACGTGTCATAGATTTAAAACAGGACCTGAATAAAGCGCGCAGCCTGTTTCTTTCCAATGACATGGTTACGGAAATGAGGGATTCCATCGAGAACGGCGAGCAGGTAATTCTTTTTGTAAACAGGCGCGGGTTTTCAAATTACGTTGTATGCAGGGGGTGCGGGAGCCCGGAAAAATGCGTTAACTGCGACGTAGCCCTGGTTTATCACAGAGCAAAGGGGGTTTTGAAATGCCATTACTGCGGTTACGCGAAAAAACCTGATATAATGTGTAAAAAGTGCGGAAAGCCGTATTCATATAAAGGGGCCGGAACCCAGAGGGTGGAAGAGGTGATTAAAAAATTTTTTCCGGATAAAAAAACCGTAAGAATAGACATAGATTCCATGAAAGGTGAAAATATCTATTTCCGGATGTACGAGGCAATAAAGAAAAAAGAAGTGGACATACTGGTGGGAACCCAGATGGTGGCCAAAGGTTTTGATTTTCCCGAGGTTACCTTTGCCGGAGCAGTGAGCGTTGATACCATACTGAACCTTCCGGATTTCAGGGCGGAGGAGCGCGTTTTTCAGCTTCTTACCCAGGTGGCAGGCAGGACAGGGAGAGGGGAGAAAAAAGGCAGGGTCGTTATCCAGACATTCAACCCGGAAAGCGAGGCAATAAAGTATATTAAAAATTACAGTATAGACGAATTTTATAAAGAACAGCTGAAAATAAGAAAATCAGCCGGCTACCCGCCGTTTATGAACCTGCTGCAGGTGATTATATCCGACGTAAACGAAAAAGAGTGCGGGAAAAGGGCGGAAAAAGTCAGGGCGGAAGCAGAAAGGCGGATAAAAGCGCGGAATGAGCCCGGAATAGAAATACTCGGGCCGGCTCCGGCGCCGCTTTCGAAGATAAGAAACAGGTACCGTTATAGTATTATTTTTAAAAGCAGGGAAAAAAGACAGATTAATTTTATCGGCAAAACAATAAAAAAATCAGTAAAAGCAAAAGCAGGGGTACAGGTTATAGTAGACCCGGTTTCGACCATGTGAAAGAAGGGGGGGATTTGTAAATTGACACGGGGCGCTAATCAATAGTATACTTTATGAAAAACGGAGGAAAAATGAATGGCAAAGGCAGAGGGCAGGAAGTACGGGTTGTTGAGCGAAAAAAATATAGGCACACGGGAGCTTGAGACGATAAGATATTCCGGAGGGAAACAGCTCATAGAATACACAACAGATGAATTTTCAGCTGTGTGCCCTTTTTCCGGGCTGCCGGACATAGCGAAAATTATCATAAGGTACATTCCGGACGGAAAAATACTGGAACTGAAATCATTGAAATATTATTTTGTAAGCTTCAGGAACGTCGGGATTTACCAGGAAAAAGTCACGGACAGGATATTTAAAGACCTGTCGAAGGTTTTGAAACCGCGTTATCTTTATGCAGAGACCGTTTATAATACAAGGGGAGGAATAGACTCCAGGTGTATTATGGAAAAAGGAAAAAAATAGTACGGGCAGGAAAAGTGAAAAAAAAATTATATATTTTGCCGTTTTTATTTGCTGTTTTTTTATTTTCATG
>CAZHOD010000167.1:0-4841 GCA_964534075.1 uncultured Spirochaetia bacterium | reverse complement strand
TACGGTGATACTTCTTTCCGGAACATTTTTCATAAGGGGTTTTACTTATTCCAGAGGCGTAATACTTTTGATGTGGGGCGCTACTATAATTTTTGTGGGCGCCTGGCGGCTGTTGTACAGGGCGTTTTATATTTACCTTAACAGGAAAGAAATAATAATTAACAGAATACTCGTGGCGGGAGCCACGGAAATGTCCGGGATGTTGATAGAAAGGCTTAAAAGGTCCCCGGGCATGGGGTACCGGATAGTCGGATGCCTTGACAATAAAATAAAAAAGGGCGGAAAATTCAGAGGCGTAAAGGTTTTGGGCGGAATTAAGGAATTGAGGCGCGTGCTGGACAATAAAAAAGTAGACGAAGTTTTTGTCGGCGTTACGGATTACAACAGGAAGGAAATCGCGGATACCATACTTGAAAACGAAAACGTCGATTTTATGATAATTTCGGACGTTCTCGGCATAATTACAAAAAGCATAGATTATGACAGGTTTTTCGGTATACCGGTTTTTACTGTTAAAGAGCTTCCCCTTAATAAGATGAGGAACCGGTTTATAAAAAGGGCTTTTGACATAGCGGCTTCATTTACGGGGCTGGTTTTATTTTTTCCGGTAATGGCCGCGGCGGCCGCGGTAATAAAGTTGACTTCACCGGGGCCGGTTTTTTATAAGCAGGAAAGGGTGGGCAGAAACAATAAAGTGTTTAGGATGTACAAGTTCAGGACAATGAGGGCGGACGCGGAAAACTCGAGCGGGCCCGTATGGGCGAACGAAGACGACGACAGGCGTACACGTATCGGTTCATTTTTAAGGAAAACGAGCCTGGACGAAATCCCGCAGCTTATTAATGTTTTCAGGGGTGAAATGAGCCTGGTCGGGCCGAGGCCCGAGAGGCCGTTTTTTGTCAATAAATTCAGAAAAAGCATACCAAGGTATATGGAAAGGCACCGGGTGAAAGCCGGTATTACCGGCTGGGCACAGGTAAACGGGCTGAGGGGCAACACTTCGCTGGAAGAGAGGGTCAAGTACGACCTTTATTATATTGAGAACTGGTCTATGTTTTTGGAATTTAAAATAATAATAAGGACAATACTGGAGGTTTTTCACCACACAACGGCGTATTAATGCGGGATAAGGCAGCTGTTGCCCGGAACCGCCGGTGGAAAAGAAACTTATTCATTTTGTGTTTTACATATGAAATTTAATATTAAGAGGAGGTATTATTTTGAATATTTTAGTGACAGGCGGGGCGGGATTTATAGGGTCCCATGTTGTTGATTATTTCGTAAAATCGGGGCACCGCGTGGTTGTCGTGGACGATTTGTCCATGGGAAACAAAAAAAACGTGAATAAGGCCGCTAAATTTTACAGGGCCGATATCAGGGACAAAAAAATAAGCAGGATTATTAAAAAAGAGAAGATAAACGTAATAGACCACCATGCTGCCCAGATAAGCGTCCCGGATTCCGTTAAGGACCCCTATGCTGACGCGGATATCAATATAAAAGGAACAATGAATCTGCTCGGGGCGGCTCGCAGGCAGGGAGTGAAAAAAATTATTTTTGTTTCGAGCGGAGGGACAGTTTACGGCACCCCGAAAAATTTTCCTGTGAACGAAAAACAGCCCTTAAACCCGGAAAATCCCTACGGGATAGGCAAGGTGGCGGGTGAAGCCTACGTGAAGTTTTTTGCCGGCCACTGCGGGATGGATTATACGGTATTAAGGTATTCCAATGTTTACGGCCCCCGGCAGATACCGCACGGTGAAGCGGGCGTAGTGTCTATTTTCATAGAAAGGATACTGAAAAATTTAAGGCCCGTTATTTTCGGAGGGGGAACATGTGTCAGGGATTATGTTTATGTGGAAGACGCCGCGCGCGCGAATGTGCTTGCCCTGAAAAGGGGAGGGCTGAATGAATTTAATATAGGCACGGGGATTCCGACAAGCGTAAACAAACTTTACCGGGTAATACAAAAGGTGGCGGGTTTTAAGAAAAACGCGTTAAAGGGCCCCTTTAGAAAAGGGGACATACTTAAAAATTATCTTGACGCTAAAAAAGCGCGGCGAATCCTTAAATGGAAACCCGAAACAGGTATAGAGGAAGGCGTGAGGAAAACATACGAGTATTTCAAAAATAAGTAACCCGGCAGATAAAAAATGCCGGTAAATAGTTTCGCGGAAGAAAGAAAAGAAAATGAAGGAAAAGGAAAAAAAGACAATAACGGCAAACAAAGCCCGGAACAATTGCAAATAAAACAACAGGCCGCGATTTTATTTTAGCGAATTCCGATTATTGATTGTTCAATTGCCCCGGCAGGCTTTGCCTGTCAGGGAAGAGGGTATAATGCCGATAAACTTTGATCGGAGGTTTGTATGAAGGCGCTGATTTTGATAGGAGGGGAAGGGACCAGGCTCAGGCCGCTTACCATAAATACTTTGAAATGTATGGTGCCCATAGTAAACAGGCCTTTTTTTGAGCACCAGTTCCGTATGCTCAAAAAATACGGAATAACCGAGGTGATTTTAAGCGTGTGCCATATGCCCGCCCGGGTAAGGAAAGAGGTGGGAACAGGAAAAAAATACGGGCTTAGCGTTAAATTTGTGGCGGAAAAAAAGCCTTTAGGAACCGGCGGGGCCGTTAAAAACGCGGAAAAATACCTCGATGATACAACGGTTGTTATGAACGGGGATATACTTTCGGATATAAATATAAAAAAAATGGCTGCCCTTCATAAAAAAAGCGGAGCGGCCGGAACGATTGCCCTTCATGAGGTGGAGGACCCGACTTCTTTCGGCCTTGTGGAAACCCGGAAGAACGGAAGGATTTATAATTTTCTGGAAAAACCCTCATGGAGTGATATAAAATCAAGATGGATAAACGCGGGGCTTTATATTTTTGACAAAAAGGTGCTAAAATACATACCTGCGGGCAGAAAATTTTCCCTGGAAAGGGGAGTTTTTCCGCGGCTTTTGTCCCGCGATGAAAAACTTATGGGTTATAAATCAAGGTTGTACTGGCAGGACATAGGAAAGATAAATAATTATAAACAGGCGAATTTCGATATGCTAAAGAACAGGCTCCACTTTCCGGTTAAATATAAAAGGCAGCTTAAACAAAACGTAAAAGCCGGCGCCGGGACAAAAATAAATAAAAAAGCGCCGCTCAGGGGGCCGGTGTATATAGGGAAAAACTGTAAAATACAGGAAGGTCGCCTCGGCCCGCTTACAATAACAGGAGATAACTGCGTAACCGGAAAAAATGTGAATATCGAGGCAAGCATAATATGGGGCAACGTGTCCATAGGCGATAATGCCGTTATCAAAAACAGCATAATATGCGGCGGGTGTGTAATAGGCCGTAATTCGGTTCTGGACGGAGTTGTGCTCGGGGATAAAACGAAAGTAGCGCCGTATTCGAGGCTGTAATGAGTGAAAGGTAAACAGAAAAATCCGCCAGGAGGTAATCTGTGGAAAAAATAAAGTTCGGAACAGACGGATGGAGGGCAAAAATCGCCGGCGGTTTTACGTTCAAAAACCTCGCTAAAGTAACTGACGCTTACGCGGTTTTTATGCAGAAAGAAAAAAAACGGCCGGCAATAGCCGCGGGATATGACAACAGGTTTATGTCCGAAAAATACGCCCTTTTTACGGCGGAAAGGCTGGCTGCCCGGGGATTTAAGGTTTATCTTTTTGACTCAGCAGTACATACTCCCATGGTTTCTTTCGCTGTAGTAAATAAAAAGCTCGACGGAGGAGTGGTGATTACTTCGAGCCATAACCCTTTTACATACAACGGTTTTAAGATTAAGAACCGGTTCGGGGCGGGCGCGGGCCCGGAAGACACCGGGAAAATAGAAAAAATTCTGGAAAAAGGGAAAAAGCCGTTAAAAGGAAAAGGAATAATAAAAAAAATAAACCTCGATAATGAATATATAAATGAGGCAAAAAAAATTGTAAGCGTTGATTTAATCAAAAAGAGCGGAATAAGGATAGTTCTCGATTCCATGTTCGGCTCCGGCGCGGGGTACATAGAAAATATACTTGGAGGGTATAAAAATATCCATGTTATAAATAACAGGCGGGACCCTTTATTCGGGGGTATAAATCCTGAGCCGATAAAACAAAACCTCAGACAGCTTTCCGGGGAGGTAAAAAAAAGAAGGGCCGGTATAGGCATCGCGCTGGACGGAGACGGCGACAGGATGGGGGTTGTGGACGATAAAGGGCGCTATCTCAGCCCGCATAAAGTATTTGTTTTTCTTTTTCTGCACCATATAAAAATAAAAAAAATGATGCCGGGCGTTGTGCGGACAATATCCGGCACAATGCTGCTGGATAAAATTGCCGCTCAAAACAGCCTTAAACTTCACGAAGTCCCCGTGGGTTTTAAGAACATAGCGGAGTATATAATAAAAGACGGCAACATGATAGGCGGTGAGGAAAGCGGGGGTATGGGGTTCGGTTATTACCTGCCGGAAAGGGACGGAGTGATAGGCAACCTTTTGCTTCTGGAGTATCTGGCCGTCAAAAAAAAGAAAATAAGCTCTTTGCTTGCTGAAACAGACAAAGAGTACGGCGTTTACAGGTATGACAGAATCGATAAAAAGTTCAGGGAAAAAGAGAGGGCGAAGATTTTATCCGCCGTAAATTCCATAGAAAAAAAGGGCAGGGTGCTAAAAAACCGGATAAAAAAGGTTAACCGCCTGGACGGAATTAAATACATACTGGAAAGCGGAGAGTGGATCCTTTTCAGGTTTTCGGGGACAGAGCCGCTTTTGAGGATATATTCCGAAGCCTCTTCGGAAAAGAGGGTCAGGGAGCTGCTTTCTTTCGGCGCGGATGTTA
>CAZHOD010000166.1:0-4863 GCA_964534075.1 uncultured Spirochaetia bacterium | reverse complement strand
CGATCTCTCCTTCTTCAGACGAAATAGAACTTCCCCCTCCGCCCGAAGAAATAAAAACGCAGGATATAAAAAATGAACCGCCAAAAACCGGGGTTCCTATAGCTGAACCTACTATTGAAAGAGTCGACGATGATACACCGGTAGTTTCGCTTGAAAACGAAGATATCCCTCCCCCGTCAAAGGAACAGTCAGGCCCGGCAGAAGACGAAACTATAAAAGAAGAAATAACCAAACCGCACCCCGAACAATACAGAGAAACCATTATTAAACCCGGACGGCCGCTTACTGACACAAAAAAAACTCCACAGCCTGAAAAACCTCCGGAAAACAGCGGGGATAATAAAAAAAATGATAATAATTCCGATTCAGACGGAGGCTCATCCCTTATAAAACGCGATTTTTATTAAATTCCGGGCTCAACCACTTTAATCTTGAAATAATTCTCCTATACTGTATAATATTTTTGTAATTAATTCTACTCGAATACGGAGGTTACTTATGGGAGCAGCGGATTTTCTTTCAGGTTCCAAGGGTTTTAAAGAACTTGACTCCAATGACATCCAGGCTCTGAACAATGTGTGCCGGGAGGAATCATTCAAAAGCGGCGATACCATTTTCCCTGAGGAAGGGCCCGGAGATAAAATGTATATAATTAAATCCGGCTCGGTTAAAATAACCAAAATGGTAAAGGACCAGGAAAACACTATAGCTGTCATAAATCAGGGTGAGTTTTTTGGCGAGATGGCGCTCCTGGACGGCCTGCCCCGCTCAGCCGCGGCAAAAGCAGCCGCGGATACAGTGGTACTGACCATAACAAGGGATAACTACATGTCGCTAAGGCAGAGTTCCCCGCAGACCGCGCTTAAAATTACCGATATACTCGTTAAGGTTTTGAGCAACCGGCTTAGGCAGGCAAACAAAAACCTGGAGGTAATAAGTTTCTGGATCGAATAATACATTGCTTATTGCTGATTGCTTGTTGCCGATTAAAAATATAAAATATCGGGACATTACTTATTGCTGATTTAAATACCAAAGCTCATAAAATAGAGGGGATAATGGATAAACAAAATCATTACACTTCGTTAACAAAACAACTCGGAATAGATATAATCAAATTAACATCGGAATTACCAAACAATATACCTTCAAAAATTATTGCCCGCCAAATCGTTAGATGCTCTACATCGGTTGGCGCAAACTATAGAGCTGTGTGCAGAGCCCGTTCCAAAGCTGATTTTATCTCTAAGTTAGGCATAGTTGAAGAAGAAGCTGATGAAACTATATATTGGCTCGAAGTAATTAATGATATTGGCCTTGTTAAAAAAGAACGATTAATGAATTTATTTTCTTTAGCCGGCCGTATTGTAGCTTTTACTATTTCGTCACAAAAAACCGCAAAACGTAACCCCGGAATAAGAAAAAAGGGAAATAGTAAATTTACATCTGTCTCTCAATTAGCAATAAGCAATAAGCAATTAGCAAAAGAAAACCGGAGGTTTTAATTATGCTTTCAAAAATCAAATCCGCCGCGATTACCGGAATAGACGCTTATGAACTCGTGGTTGAAACAGATACCACGTTCGGCGTGCCGCAGTTTTCCACTGTCGGGCTTCCGGACGCCTCTGTCAAGGAATCAAAAGACCGCGTGCAGTCAGCCATAAAAAATTCCGAATACGAATTTCCGCCGAATAAAAAAATAACCGTCAACCTTTCCCCCGCGGACAGAAAAAAAGAAGGCCCGTCATTTGACCTTCCTATGGCCGTCGGAATACTGGCTGCCGAGGGCACTATTGAAAAAGGGCTTATCGAAAAATACATAATAGCCGGCGAACTCTCCCTTGACGGCGGGGTTAAAAACATAAAGGGCTGCCTCTCGATTGCCCTGCTTGCCAAAAACCTCGGCTATAAAGGAATAATTATCCCCTGGGGAAACAGGGACGAGGCGGCTGTTGTCAGCGGCATAGACGTAATACCGGTGCGGTCTCTGAAAAGCGTGGTTGACTTTTTAAACTTCAAAAACGATATTATTCCCCACCGCGTCGACATCAAAGAAGTATTTTCAAGGGCATCAAAATACCATGTCGATTTTTCCGAGGTAAAAGGGCAGCAGCATATAAAAAGGGCCCTGGAAATAGCGGCAGCGGGCGGCCACAACGTGCTTATGATAGGCCCGCCGGGTTCGGGCAAAACAATGCTCGCGCGCAGGTTCCCTACCATACTCCCGGAAATGAACCTTGAAGAGGCAATAGAAACCACAAAAATACACAGTATTTCCGGGTATGTAAGAGGTAAAACTTCGCTTATAGCCACACGGCCCTGCCGCTCCCCACACCACACTATTTCCGACGCCGGGCTCGTGGGCGGCGGCCAGATACCAAGGCCGGGAGAGGTATCGCTTTCACATAACGGCGTATTATTTCTGGATGAACTCCCTGAATTCAACCGGAATGTACTGGAAGTCCTTCGCCAGCCGCTCGAGGACGGAGTTGTTACCATATCCCGCGCCGCGGTGTCCATATCCTACCCCGCGCGTTTTGTACTTCTCGCGGCGATGAACCCCTGCCCGTGCGGGTATTTCACCCACCCCACCAGGTCGTGTTCCTGCTCGCCCATGCAGAGGGAAAAATACATAAGCAAGATTTCCGGCCCTCTGCTCGACCGTATCGACATCCATGTGGAGGTGCCTGTGGTGGAATACAAGGACCTCGCGTCAAAGCAGGAAGGCGAGAAATCCGACGATATAAGAGAACGGGTGAATTACGCGAGGTCTGTGCAGGAGGGCAGGTTTGATAATGAAGGCGTGTATTTCAACGCCCACATGGGGCCGAAACACCTAAAAAACCACTGCGTACTGGATGAAGAGAGCCGGAACCTTCTTAAAAACGCTATTGAAAACCTCGGGCTTTCAGCCCGCGCTTACGACCGTATCCTCAAAGTATCGCGGACAATAGCGGACCTTGAGGGCCGCGAAGGCATATCCTCCTCCCACATAGCTGAGGCAATTCAGTACAGAAGTTTAGACAGAGATTACTGGAAGGTGGGGATATAAGCCCCTGATTGGCGAAGCCAATTTTACGGGCCGGAAGGCGGGAATTTAGATTAAATTTCCCCTTTCCTGATAATCATTACGGACTTAAGTAATTGCTTTTCAATCTCGGCAGCAGTATCTGACAAAAATTTTGGTGCAATTTCAATGTCATTCTTAGTCAAAAAAGCGTTCCATAACTGCTGCCTGTCCGAATTCCTGCCATATATGTCCTCCGAAAACAGCTTATTAGCTCGCGGCAAAATTGTATGCCTGTTATTAAACGTCTTTTTTATAGCTTTTGCCACCTCGGCATTTTTAAGTTTAAGGTTTCGGAATATAAGCCAGATATCATAAAAATCTTTCATTCTGCTGTTCAAATCGCCGAGCCTTATTATTGATTCGAATTTTTCACTTATTACAGATTCGGGAGGATACCCTTTCAGTTTCGGTGCCGGAAAATTCAGAAGCACGGGGTATTTGACTTTTTTCGCAGCCGGATATACTACATCTCCAAATCCGAAATCTATCTGAACAGGTATCTGCGTCCGTTCTATGTACGCAACAAGCTTAACCCTGACTCCCGGATATTCCGCCGCTTCTTTTATACCGGCGGCAGTTATAGCGCCTGCATCGTATCTGATGCCGTCATCTTCCACCGGTGTCAAACATATTCCCTTTATTATACCTTTTATTTTCGCGGGGCTATTATCGTATCTTGCAAGAAAATCAATGTCAAGAGTTGTCCTTCTGTCAGGAATGTCCCTGATCAAAAAAAATAACGCGCCCTTCAATATCAATATATCCTTAAAACGGCTTTTACTGAATCTGTATAGCAGCCTTTCCATCCCAAATAGCTTCAATAGTTCGTCATAAGGCTTACCTGATGTTTTAGCGATCGTAAGCAGCCGTGCTTTAACCGATACGGCAACATTTTTTGCTTCTTTTTTCATATTATGGCCTCAAGAAGCGGCTTGATTACGCCGGCCACCCTGCAAATTTTCGCGTAATTCAGAATTTCAAGAGGTTTCACATTTTTTTCACTAACGGCAGCCTTAAGAGCCTTCCTTGCAACGTCCATCCCTATCCTATTCCTGAATTTAAAACAGTCCGCCACAGTCTTTGCGAGGCTATAGATTTTGATTTTATAACCCTCTATCTTATGTTCCTCGATTCCGGTTTCCCATTGTTTGGGGGCAAACTGATAGTATTTCACCGGCGGAAACTCAATTTTATTTGCCCACGCGCCCTTCTTTATGGCAATATTGACCTGAGATGGAATTTCTTCGGCCGCTTCGTAATATGAAAGAGCGGAAATAAGACAAATTACGCCTTTTTCAGCCTGAAGTATGGCCCGTACGATGTCCGACTCAACCTCCGCTGCATTGATTAGGTTGTATATACCCCTGCCAATCTTTCCAATCCTGCCTTTTTTTTCGAGCGATTTTAGGACATCCGGATGGAAACCGGAACGAATTATCTGTGTAAACCTGAGAACTCCGTTATTTTTCTTAAAATATTCAACAAGCATCTTTTGGTCTTTCATTTCAGCCTCCGTATAAAACCTCGTTATTTGCAAATAAGTATATAGGTTTTATACGAATCTGTCAAGTTGATAATACGGGCTTTTAGGTAAAAAAGCTATCCCCTTAATTTTTGTCTATCGTAAAATATCCGCTTCCGGCAGAAAGAAAGGGCTTCGGCTTTGCGTGGCCTCCGCCCCTTTTACTTATTAACTTCCTAATGAATAAGGCTTTTTCAACTTAAATCACAAAATTCCAGTAACGCCTCAGTTATGGTGGCGCATTTCGGTCTTTGTAGGCGCAACCTTTCAG
>CAZHOD010000165.1:0-4864 GCA_964534075.1 uncultured Spirochaetia bacterium | reverse complement strand
AAAGGCGAAAAAGCAGCTGATGAGGATATAGAAAAAGGGAGGATAAAAAAATTCAAATCAGCATCCAAAGCCGTTTCACACCTTAAAAAGCTCCGAAAAAAATGAATATCGAATTTACCGGAAATTTTCTTAGAAAATATTCTAAATTAAATGCCGGAATTCAGAAAATATTTGAAAAAAAGTTAGGGCTCTTTAAACAGGATATGAACCACCCTTCTTTAAGAATAAAAAAGATTCAGGGGACAGAAAATATATATGAAGGCAGTGTAAATATGAATATAAGGTTTACATTTCAGTTTAAAGAGGGCGGGGTTCTGCTCCGTAATATCGGACCTCACGATCCTACGCTTAAAAAACCTTAAGCCCGGATTATTTAGGAAAACAGGGGCCATCTTTACCCTTTGCTTTTTCATTTTAATTTTTTTGACGCCGGGGTGCTATGTTTGTATTTCTTAAATGGCAACAGCGTGCCGGTTAATATAAAAATATTGACATAACTGTAAAATCAAATAAAATATAATAATATTAAAGGAGGGCTTTGTGGGCATATACGAAAATCCTGTAAAAATTTACCGCGGCAGTTGGACTGCCGCCGCGGGAAACGGTCATGAAATTGGGGTATTACATGATGATAAATGAGGAATTATTCGAAAAAGCCTCATGTAATAAAAGATTTGATATATTAAGTGAATTTGTCTTTGGCAGGCCGGAAATAGCCGGATTTTTTCTTAACGATGAAAATTATTCGAAGTTGAACTCATACGAACGGCTGCAGGTGGGATACGCCGAAAAGGCGTTTATAAGCCGGTACATAAATGTTAACGGTGCGGGCAGGGTGCTCGACCCGTGGGGCAGTATTGGTTTTTCCGCGGATTACATTATTAAGCGCGTGCAGGGCCTTGATTATTCGTGCGTTGTAGAAAGTGAATTTGAAAAAAATGCACTTTCTGTCATGGGCGTGCCTGAAAACATGATATTAAAGGGCTCTCCCGGGAAGATTGATGAAAAAACAGCTGAGGAATTCGATTATATAATATGCGCCCCGCCATGCGGCACGTGGGAACTGTACCAGCATAAAGACAACAGCCATATATATTCTTATGATAAAACTGATGAAACCGCCCGCTTTGTCATCGATTCACTGCGATGCCTTTCGCCTTCCGGAACCGCATTTTTTTTCCTGCCGCAGGGTGCCTTCGGGTCAATTACAATGCATGAGGGATTTATAGGCATCATTGAAGAGAAAAATATAATGCTTGATGGCATATTCAGGCTTTATGAGAGAGGATATAAGCCGGGAAATTTCCGGGAATTTGAAATGGCTGTAGTTAAAAAGAAAAGCCGTGTCGGTTATTATACCGGCTTCATGCACGAAGGCATTTATTACGGAAAGAAATTGTGCGATAATTACCTGCAATTAAAAAATTCAAATAATACCGATAAAGGTTTTTATTACGATAACCTGGTGCCCCCAGAATCTTATAAATCGGTCGCTGTAACCCACTCGCTTGATCTACTGGGCAAAAAGTCAGGGCATACAGAGACTAGGCTAAAAGACATCGCGGAATACATGAATGAGGAAATAAACGGCAACACGAACGAAGTCGCGGGCGGGCCCTATTTGTACATCCCGGGAAATCTTTCTGACCCGGCGGAGATTGCCGTTCAGGGTGCTCCTGTATATTTGCAGGGGCATTATTTCAGGGTCATGCCGGAGAAAGCGGATATTGATTTTTTATGCAGGTATTTAAACAATGAAACAGGGAAACTTGCAAGGGAAGAAAACCCCATATCGCCGGGTAACATCAGGCTTTTCATGCCCCTGCCGCCCGAGCAAAGGGAAATAGTACGTACAGATTCAAATATAGCCGCAATGGCAAGGCGTATAGAATTGCTGAAAAATACCCTGTGGAAAAATCCCGGGCTGGCTCCAAAAGTAGCAGAAGAAACAGGAAAACTTATAGGCCTTGATATTACTGATAAACTGATAAAAGACCTACCGTACCCGCTTGCGGCCATACTTGCAAGGTATAAAGGGGCCATTGATAACTCAAAGAAAATTGAATGTTTAATGCATTTTTTTGAGGCATCTACGATACTTGTGACTGTAATTCTTTTAACCATAACCGCCTCTGACAGGGAATTTTATTCTGCAAATTCCAAAAAATGGCTCATAAATTCAGGTAACAGGCCTGACTGGTACAACAAGCCTACTCTGGGGAACTGGACATTTGTGCTCGAAAGGATACTTAAATTTTTCAGGTATTTTAGGTATTCCAGGGATGACAATATGTCGGCGCCGGATTTGTTTTTTGGCGGCAGGAATACAAAATTTTACCGGGCGTGCATAAATTTTGATATTTATAATGTCCTTTCACGGGTGCGGGTTTACAGGAACGAATGGAAAGGACACGGGGGCGCCGCAGGTGAAGAAGGCGAGGCAGAAAGAGCTGCGGTTCTTTTGCAGTGCCTGAAAGAAATAGCCCGGCCGCTTCTTAATTTTTTTGACGGCCTAAGCATTATAAAGCCGGGCAGGAGTGAATTTGAGGATGGTAAATATACATACCAGGTAAACTCCCTGAAGGGAGCGCTGGTTGTTTTTCCGTCAGGTGAAATGGTTACCTCTGTGCCGCTGGACAAAAACAGGATATATTTGCAGTACGAGTTCAGTGAAAAACCACTGGAATTAGTGCCTTTTATAAAAATTATGCCCAGCGGTTCCGGTGAGGTAGATGTCTGCTATTTTTACAGCAGCAGGGAAGAACCTGGTAAAGTAAGGTGGATATCCTATCATTTTGAGAAACAAGCTGAAAAACACACTGACAGCCGTGAAATAGATGCGTACCTAGAGCTTTTAAAAAGAAATTAATTACAAGTTTTATATTATACAACTGCCAGGTTTATGTGAATATTAATTAATAACCTTTCATAATTGGTTAAAGCAGGAGGAGAATATGCGATTAACACAAAAGATGGAAGAGAAAATAAATGCAGCTATTAGGGATTCAAAAAAAGAAATTATCGGCGCCACGGAACTGGAAAATCAGGCGCATGCAGAAACTTTTCTGGAAATAACAAAATGTTTTGGCGCAAAACCTTGCGGATTCATTTACGTGGAAGCGACGCTGCCGAGGCAAACCCATAAGCCGGCTGACATTGTGCTGTGTGATACGTCAACGGGAATAGTTGTAATAGAAGTAAAAGGTTACACTGTTGACTTTATAAAACGCGTGATAGGCGGCACTGTTCTTTCAATCAATCGAAAAGGCAGGCGGCCCGAAGTAAATCCCTGGGAACAGGCTCGCGATTGTATGTTTGACATCCAGGACGCGTTCAGAAGAAGATTTCATACGATACAAGCGCCGTGGTTTACGTATATGGTTGCGCTGCCGTTTATAAAAAAAAGAGAGTGGATAGAAAAATTCGGAAAGGATTCCGTAGCTTTCAATGAAGTCATCTTTCAGGATGATATTGAAAATTTAAATTCTTTAAAAGTTAAAGTAATTGAACGAACCATACCTCCAAATGGCAAAAATCCTGTTAAAAACCCCATTGATGCAGAGCGGATACAAAAGGTCAGGGCTGTTTTCAGCGATAGCGCGGTTCTTAATAAAAAAAGAGGCGTTAGAAAAGTTGAGGAAATAAAACTTGGAGCTGAACTTGACCGCCTTGAAAATATGGAAAAATATCTTTCAGATGAACAGCAGAATTTATCGGATTTAAAACTTGACGGAAAGCCCAGGCTTATAAGGGGCGTTGCGGGCAGCGGCAAAACCGTTGTTTTGGCAAATATATTCGCGAATTATATAAAAAATGTTAAACGACACGGTGTACAGAAGGAATTCGAATTCACCAAGAAGCAGGACAGGCCTTTTAAAGTCGCGGTTGTTTGCTACAACAAAACCCTGGTTCCGTTTATAAAGGAAAAGATCTCATTGTCCTATCAGAATCAGACGGGCCAGGATTTGGAATTCGACAGCTCTATACATATTACCCACTTTGATAGATTTTTGAAAGACCTTTTGGTAACACCCGGAATAGTCGGGAATGAGCTTTGGTCTTACAAGGTGCTTGAGGACAGGGCGGAATACGCGAATAAATCCATGAGAGCCTATAAAGCAAGGGGGTTGAACCTGGAAAAATTATCAAAATACGACGCTATATTTATAGACGAAGGACAGGATCTGAATGAGCAGTTCTTTATTTTTCTTAAAGAATTACTGCAATCATATGAAAATAAGAAAAATGAAAACATAGTCATATTCTATGATGACGCCCAGAACATATATGGTACGCCAAGGCCCGGCTGGAGTTCGTTGGGAATTGATGTTATAGGGAGATCAAAAGTAATGCGAAAGTGTTTTAGGAATACCGTGCCTATCATTACGCTTGCGTATAATGTTTTGTTGGGTAAGGAAGCAGATGATAAGGTGAGCGCGGACTCAAAACAATTCGCGGATCTGGGGTATTTGAAAAATATAGATTTGGTGACAGAAGAAAACGGGATATATAGGATATTTTTTGCAGAAAGAGAGGGGCCGATACCGGAAGTTAAAAAATTCCCGGATTTTGAATCTGAAGCGCAATGGATCTGTGAAAAGGCGCAGAATCTTGTTGAAGAAGAGCATGTAAGGCCGGAAGATATAGTAGTTATGACATATAAAAAAAAGAATTGTGAGAAATTGGCATCAGCGCTGAAGTGTGCCCTAAAAAATTCCGAAAGAATTAAAAAAATAGTAAGTGCTCATCATGACGAAGAAAAACATAATTTAATAATGCAGGAAGACTGCCTGACGGTTTCTACAATACATGGCGTCAAGGGTTATGACGCAAATATAGTTTTTTTAGCGAGAGTAAATGAACT
>CAZHOD010000164.1:0-4869 GCA_964534075.1 uncultured Spirochaetia bacterium | reverse complement strand
GGACCAGGCAAGCACTGTTACGCTCGCGGAAACAGCCCCGTCATCGCGCTGGCACGAGGTTATTTACGAAAAGGGAAGCGCTTTTCAGTACCCGCCGGATACTTCGGATAATTACGTATATATGGACGAATTCGTGGATTACCTTTATGATACATTCGGGGGAGCGGCGGCGCAGGATGGTATTAAGTATTACGCCCTGGATAATGAGCCCGCTCTCTGGGACACCACGCACCCCAGGCTGCACCCTACGCCCGTGTACTGCTCCGAACTTATCAGCGAATCCACGGCTCTGGCAAAATCCATAAAAGATGTCGACCCGGGCGCGGAAATTTTTTCACCGGTGCTTTTCGGTTTTTCCGCGTATGACCAGCTTGACGGCCAGGACTGGAGTTCGGTGCAGGGTTCGCACGAGTGGTTCATATCATGGTTCCTCGAACAAATGGCTTCCGCGGAAACAACAGAAGGCATGCGGCTTATAGATTACCTCGACATACATTATTATTCAGAGGCAAGGGAGGGGCCCAATTTTACATACAATGACGATGGTGTGGAAAGGGTTACCACATCAGACTGCACAGGGCCTGACTGTGAAACAGCGAGGATGCACGCTCCAAGAATGCTCTGGGACGATTCTTACACTGAAAACAGCTGGCTGGGAGAATGGTGTATGTGGGCATTCCCTTTGTTGCCGAAACTTCAGGAATCCATAGACACATATTACCCGGGCACTAAACTGGCGTTTACTGAATGGGCGTTCGGAGGAGGCAGTAATTACTCCGGAGGCATAGCTTACGCTGATACACTCGGTATATTCGGCAAATACGGCGTGGATGCCGCGACAATGTGGAAAACGGATTACGGGCCTTACCACTCGGCCGCGTTCAGGCTTTTTCGAAATTATGACAGTGCGGGCTCCGCGTACGGTTCCACAAAAGTTTACTGTGAATCGAATGATACAGCTTCCATGCCTGTTTACGCGTCCATAGAAGGCGGGGACGATACAAAAGTTCATATTATAGTACTTAATCGTTCAGGCGCGCAGCAAACCGCGGATATAAGCATCACCGGCCCGCACGCCTATACCTACGCGGAAGCCTGGGCATTCGACGATACAAGCCCGGATATTACCGCCAGAACAGCGCCTGTAATTAGTTCCAATTCGTTTTCATATACAATATCCGCGAATTCGGCGTTTCATTTTTTCATACAGACAGACCCGGGCTCGCCCACCCATACCCGGACAATCACACAAACACATACAATAACGCCTACGATGACGGATACTCCGGATTATACCGCTACCCCGACGCAGACAATTACTCCCACGTGGCCGCCATACTGGATAGAAAATTTCGATGACGGGAACAATGTAATTATGGTTCACGAGGGAAGGGACGGGCCCTGGTACGATACTGAAGACGGCACAGGCACACAGGTAAGGGCAATAGAAACCGGCGGTGTATCACCGGGCATGGCAATGCACTATTACGGCAGCGGTTTTACAGACTGGGGAAGCGGTATAGGTTTTAATTTTGTCGACCCGGGCGGGGGTTCGCATATTGCTTATGACGGCACTGTCAATGGTTATACAGGGATTAAATTTTGGGCAAAGGTGGAGGCAGGCTCTGATACGCAGGTGAGGGTTCAGTTTCCCAACGCGCAGACCCATCCTGACGGAGGAGGGCCGTGCACGCTTACTTACACCGCCTCATGCTGGGATTCCTTTGGCATGGATTTGACTTTAACGGAAACCTGGACAATGTATGAGCTGCCGTATTCATCCCTGACCCAGGCCGGATGGGGTTATGATTCCGGAACATTCGACGCTTCTGAAATTTATAACATGGAATTCCGGCACAATACAGGCGCTGATTATGACGTGTGGATAGACGATATAATGTTTTTTGGCCCGACTCCTGCCGATACACCCACGCATACGCCTTCGGCTACGCGCACCGCGACAGGCACATATACCGCGACACGAACATACAGCCCGAGCCCGTCCGCTACTTTTTCCTCTACCCGGACATATACCCCGCATTACAGCAGCACAGCGACATTGACAGTCACAATGACAGTTACCGGCACTCCACCGACAATGACTTCGACACCCACACGCACCATATCTTTTACCCGCACGCCTACAGGCACGCCTTCGGTGACATTTTCCGAGACAAAAACCGCCACGCTAACACAAACTTCCACCTTTTCCTTTACAGCGACATATTCTTATACTTTTATTCCGACATTTACGGCCACAATTAGTTTTACAGTGACGAAAACTCAAACAGCGCCGGCAACTTTCAGCGAGACACAAACCCCCAATGCTACTGCCACCTTTACCGCGACGCCTGATTATACCCCGGTGCCGACGGCTGAAAGCGGGGAACTTAATGTTAAGGACCCTTTTATATACCCGAACCCTTATAATCCCGAAATCGGAAAAAAACTGAAGATAAGTTTTCATATAAACAAACCGGCCCGGAATATAAGTTTAAAAATATACACAATGGCAAAAAGAATGGTGCGTTATTATATCTGGAGGGAAGACATAATGCCCGGCAAACACACTGTGGAGCTCGAAGGGAAATATATCGATTTTCTTTCCAGCGGAGCGTATGCCTACGTGATACTTGCCGAAGGCTTTGACAATAAAACAGTACGCGCGCCCGCGGACGTACTTGTTATATTGAGGTAATAATTTGCCGTAAACCGTCTTCAAAAATCCGTTTAAGAACAGCAAGGGAGCGATAATGTGAAAAAAACGCTTTGTATCATACCACACACACACTGGGACAGGGAATGGCACATGACTTTCGGGGAATTCAGGGACAAACTGGTAATTTTAATGGATAACCTGCTTTGCCTGCTCGAAGCATCGCCGGATTTCAAATATTTCACTTTGGACGGACAGTCGGTAATTTTAGAGGATTACCTGGAGGTTAGGCCCAAAAATTACAGCCGGCTTAAAAATCTGGTTAAAGAAGGCAGGCTTATAATAGGGCCGTGGTACGTGCTCCCGGACGAGTTTCTTGTCGCGGGCGAAAGCCTCGCAAGGAACCTTCTTTTCGGGCACAAGGTTGCGGCAAGATTCGGAAAAATAATGAAAATAGGGTACCTTCCTGATCAGTTCGGGCATTCTCCGGCAATACCAAAAATATTAAAGGACGCAGGTATTCCCTGCGCTTTTATCTGGAGGGGAGTGGGGGACAGGGCCGATAAAAATGAATTTATTTGGGAAGGGGATGACGGCTCAAAAATACTGGCTGTTTATATGCGCAATTCTTACTCAAACGGGGTGGGCCTCCCGGGCGATAAAATGGAACTTATTAAAAGGCTCAAGACAGAGGCCGAAGCGCTGGAGCCGTACTCTTTAACCCCTTATATCCTTATAATGAACGGCTCGGACCATAAAGAGCCTCAATACGGGCTGTGCCACGCCCTGAAATCACTTAAAAAGGATATAAATTATGAAATTGAAATATCCAACCCCGCGGATTACAGGGAAAAAATACTGGAAAAAATAAAACCGGAGGATTTACAGGTTTTAAAGGGGGAAATGAGGGAATGCAAAAACGCGCACCTTCTGCCGGGTGTCCTGTCATCGAGGGTATATTTAAAGCAAAGATCCGATGAAATAGAAACACTGCTGACATGTTACGCCGAGCCCTTATCGGTTTTCGCGGCGATAAACAATATGGGCACGCCGGAAAAAGAACTGGCGTACGCCTGGAAAAACCTGCTCCTGAACCACCCGCATGACTCGATATGCGGCTGCAGTATAGATAAGGTACACGAAGACATGACGCGCAGGTTCGATGAATCGGAACTTCAGGCCAAAAACGCGGTTAACCTTTCTGTGAGCCGGATACTCAGCGAAATGAGGGGGAGGGGTGATAAATTCGTGGTATTCAATACTTCTCCGTATCCGCGTTCGGACATGGCAGCGGCGGAAATGCCGGACGGAAGCGTTGTGAAATTCATGGCTGAAAACGTCCCTGCCTGCGGTTACAGGGATTATTACCCGTATGAAATCAGGGAATTTGAGGCAGAGTGCCTTAAATCGGACAGGAACAGCATAGAAAACCTTTATTACAGGGTTACGGCAAACAAAAACGGCACAATAAATATTTTTGACAAAGAAAAAAAGTCGGTTTATAAAAACTGCCTTAAATTCGAAGAGACAGGGGACGCCGGCGATGAGTATAATTTTTCCTTTCCAAAAAATAATTTCAGCGTAATAACACCGGTTGACGTAAAAATTTCGGTAAGAGGGCCTGACAACTGCTGCGCGCAGCTGGAAATACTCGCTGTGTATCAATACCCGGAATCGTTGTCAGAGGACGGGCTCTCAAGGCCTGAAAAATCCGTTGAAAATACGGCGCGTACGGTCATTACTCTATACAGCGGGGCCCGCAGAGCAGAGTTTACTACATACATAAACAACCAATCCCGAGACCACAGGGTCAGGGTTCTTTTTCCGTTGTGTTTTAATTTAAATGAAACACACGCGCTTAACCACTTTGGGACGGTAAAAAGGAGCGCAAAAACACCCGTGCATACCGAGGGCCATATAGAAACCCCGGTAAATACAAATCCTCATCTTGGTTTTGTTTACGCTGAAGAAGGGGATTATAAAGCGTGCCTGGCAACAGCGGGCCCGCGTGAATATGAAATAATACACGGAAACGTCATTGCGCTCACCCTTTTAAGGTGCGTCGGGTGGTTATCCAGGCCGCACCTTGCCGCGAGAAAAGGCGCTGCCGGCCCTGAAATACCCACACCCGGGGCTCAGATGCCCGGGGAATGGAAGTTTATTGACAATTGCATAATAAATGTCATATAATATGGGCAAAGGAGGTGGCCCAT
>CAZHOD010000163.1:2621-4899 GCA_964534075.1 uncultured Spirochaetia bacterium | reverse complement strand
GTAACTTCCCTGATCTTTTTCACCCAGGTTATCTGGGGGATTTTGAGCCATTCCGCTACTGACGGCCCGACCTGCGCCGTATCCCCGTCCACAGCCTGCTTGCCAAAAACAATAATATCATACCCGGCCTTTTCAGCGGCTTTTGAAAGGGCGTATGAAGTCGCCCATGTATCCGACCCGGCAAGCGCCCTGTCAGTAAGCAGAAACGCCTCATCCGCGCCCATTCCTATGCATGTTTTCAGGATTTCTTTTGCCATAGCCGGCCCCATGGTAATTACCGTAACCTTTCCGCCGTGTTTTTCCCTGAGCCTGATACCTTCCTCAACCGCGTACATATCAAACGGGTTCATGACCGCTCCCGCTGTCTCCCTTTTCAGCGTGCCTGTTTCCGGATCCACGGTAATGTCCGTGGTGTCAGGCACCTGTTTTATAAAAACAACTATATTCATAACAATCCTCCTTTTAATTTTAAAACTCAAAGCTGTGTTTTTGCTATTTATTTTTTTACTCTTTGCTTTTTATTCTTTGTTTTTTTTGTTTTTGCCAAGCCGCGAAGCCGCCAAGCTGCCAAGCCGCCGGGCCTTACCTCTTCTTTCTCGCGTTTTCCCTTATGAGTTTTGCCGCTATTTCATTCAGCTGAATCTGGCTCGTGCCCTCGTATATCTGGGTTATTTTCGCGTCCCTCATCATTTTTTCAACCGGGTATTCCTTCATATAACCGTATCCGCCGAAAACCTGAACAGCCATTGTGGTAACCTTCATGGCAACCTCCGCCGCGTAGTACTTTGTAAAAGCGGAATCCTTGGCGAAATCCTTCGCGCCGCCGTCTATTGTCCTTGCCGCCTGGTACAAAAGCGCCCTGGCCGCCTCGACATTGACCGCCATTTCGGCGAGCATATGCTGTACAGCCTGTATTGATGAAATTGTTTTCCCGAACTGGACCCTCTGCCTGGAGTATTCCAGCGCCTCGTCGAGGGCCCCGGCTGCTATTCCGAGCGCCTGGGAGGCCACTCCCGGCCTGGAAAAATTCAGTGTATTTACCGCTACGATAAAACCCCGGCCTTCCTTTCCGATAACATTTTCAGCCGGCACCTCGCAGTCCTGAAAAACAAGCTCCCGTGTGGCTGACGCCCTTATGCCCATTTTATTTTCCTTTTTGCCGAAACTGAATCCGGGCGTGCCCTTCTCAACAATAAAAGCCGTTGCCCCTCTGGTCCCTTTTGCCTTATTTGTCATCGCTATTACAGAATATATATCCGCCTCACCCGCGTTTGTTATCCACTGTTTTGTGCCGTTAAGTATATATTTATCCCCTTTTTTTACCGCGGATGTCCTCATATTGCCCGCGTCGGACCCGGCGTCAGCCTCGGTCAGGCCAAAAGCCGCGAGGCTTTCGCCCGAGGCTATTTTGGGAAGATATTTTTTCTTCTGCTCCTCGTTCGCCGCCAGAAGTATCGGAAATGCCCCAAGCGCCGTAGCTGCCACTGCAAGGGCGATACCGCTGCATACTTTGCTCATCTCCTCGGTCGCGAGGCACAGTTTCATTATTCCTTTTTCGTCTTTACCTGCCATTCCGCCGTATTCTTCGGGTATATAAATTCCCGTAAGCCCGGCAGCCGCCATTTCCCTGATTATATCCCACGGAAAAACAGCCTCTTCATCGTATTTTTCCCTTACCGGCTTTATTTTTTTCTGCGCGATTTCGCGCGCCGTATCGACTATCATCTGCTCTTCTTCAGTCAAAAAATAATTCAATTTTTCGCCTCCCTTATTATTTTTTTTACCGCTTTTTTTGCCGCCTGCTGCTGGGCGTCCTTAATGGTCTTTCCCTTCCCTTTTCCTATTATTTTATTTTTCAGTATTACATCGACATAAAACGTCTTTTTATGCTCCTTCCCCTCCGCCCTCGTAACGCTGTACTCGGGCAGTATGTTATAAAGGGACAGCAGCTTTATCTGAAGATCGGATTTATAGTCCCCAAAATCCTTTTTAAACTTTATTACGCTGAAATGGTTTTTGTAAAGCCCCCGTATGAAATCCGCAGCTTTTCTGTACCCTTTTAACAAATAAACCGCGCCTATCAGGGACTCTATTATATCGCTGATTATTTTTTTATTTGTCTTCAGGTCCTTTTTCCTGAGGGCTGACCCGATTTTCATCAGTTTTATTATATTGTTGTCTTTACCAATCTTATAAAGAACTTCTTTGCTTACCAAATAGGACTTGATACGCGATATTGTGCCGACCCCGACCTCATCGAACTCCCTGTAAAGAAAAT
>CAZHOD010000163.1:0-2611 GCA_964534075.1 uncultured Spirochaetia bacterium | reverse complement strand
AAAATCGCTTATAACAAGCCCGAGGACCGCATCGCCCAGAAACTCCAGGCGCTCATAGTGCCTGATATCGGCGGATTTATGGGTGAGCGCCTCTTTAACCTCTTTTTTATCCGTAAGTTTTGACTTTTCCAGATACTTTTCTATGTACTTTTTGTTCATCCGTTCATTCTTTATACTTTTTCATTATCAGCGTGGCGTTGTGCCCGCCGAAACCAAATGAATTTGAAAGCGCGTAATTGACGGCCATCTGCCTTTTTTCTCCCGGGACATAATCCAAATCGCAGCCCTCGGAACCCTGTTCAAAGTTTCTGGTGGGATGAATAACGTCGTTTTTACAGGAAAGCGCGCACACAATACCCTCGACAGCGCCGGTGCCGCCCAGCATGTGCCCTGTCATGGATTTTGTCGACGATACAGGCACGCCGCTGCCCAATACTTCCTTAATAGCCGCGGTTTCTTCCTTGTCGTTAAGCAAAGTGGATGTTCCGTGCGCGTTCACGTACGATATGTCCCCGGCTTTTATACCCGCGTCCGCTATGGCGTTTTTCATTGAAATCACGCCGCCTTCTCCTCCTTTGGGCGGAGCGGTCATGTGATACGCGTCGTCAGAAGCGCCGTAACCCGCTATTTCCGCTATTATATTGGCCCCTCTTTTTTTCGCGTGTTCAAGTTCCTCTACCACTACCGTACCGGAACCGTCCGCCATGATAAACCCGTCCCTGTCTTTGTCAAACGGCCTGGAAGCGCGCTCCGGAGCGTCGTTTCTTGTCGACAGGCTTTTTGCCGAACAAAAACCCGCGAGCCCGAGCGGCGTTATGGCTCCTTCTGTCCCGCCCGCTATCGCGGCATCCGCGTCTCCTCTCTGTATGACCCTGCACGCCTCTCCTATCGAATGCGTACCTGTCGCGCACGCCGTAACAACACAAAAATTAGGCCCCCTGTATCCGTAACGTATGGATATAAAAGCCCCTGCCATATTCGGTATAAGCATCGGTATAAGAAAAGGAGACACCCTTTTTACCCCTTTGTTTAAAAGGGCCTTCTGATTATCCTCCATTACATTGAGCCCGCCTATGCCGGAGCCCACTATAACCGCTACCCTGTCCTTATCGATATCCCCGCTATCGAGCCCTGACATACCTATTGCTTCCTTAGCGGTTTTTAAAGCGTAAAGTATAAACCTCGGGGTTCTCCTTGCTTCCTTCTTTTCAACTACCTCGGTGGGGTCAAAATCCTTTATTTCCCCGGCTATTTGAGAAGAATGCTCCGACGCGTCAAACAGGGTGATTTTTTCGATCCCGTTTTCGCCCTTTAAAAAGGCCTGCCAGGAATCTTCAAGGCTGTTTCCCACGGGTGTAAGCATACCCGCGCCTGTTATAACAACTCTTTTTGCGCTCATTTGTACCCTCTCTAAGGTAAATTTTAACTGGCTTTTTCTTTTACGTGCTCGATTGTCTCTCCGACGGTTTTAATTTTTTCGGCTTCCTCGTCGGGTATTTCCATTCCGAATTCCTCTTCAAGCGCCATCACAAGCTCGACCGTATCCAGTGAATCAGCGCCCAGGTCATCGATAAAAGAAGCTTCCGGTTTTACCTCCGAAGGGTCCACTCCAAGCTGCGCCACAATTACGTCCTTGACTCTTTCCTCAACTGACTTTTCATCTGCCATTTCCGTTCCTCCTTAAATATGGTTTAAAATTTTAATTCTTTTTCATTGATTTCCGGAGCCTTCACGCTCCGCTTACATTGCCATACCGCCGTCTATACGCAGAACCTCACCCGTAACATAGGAAGAAAGGTCCGAGGCAAAAAACAACACACCGTTAGCTACATCCTCGGCTGCCCCGAGTTTATTCGCCGGTATTACTTCCATGTACTTTTTAATAACTTCCTCTCCCAGCTTATCCGTCATCGCGGTCCTGATAAAACCCGGCGCCACGGCATTGGCCCTTACATTCTTTTTGGCGAATTCCTTCGCGGTTGTCTTTGTAAGCCCGATAAGGCCCGCTTTTGAAGCGGAATAGTTTGCCTGCCCCGCGTTCCCGAACAGGCCTACAACCGACGCTATATTTATAATACTTCCTGATTTTTGTTTTGCCATAAGCCTGGCGACGGACTTAGTAAAATTAAAAGGGCCTTTTAAATTTATACTCAGGACAAGATCCCAGTCTTTTTCGGACATTCTCATCATCAAAGCGTCCCTTGTTACGCCGGCATTGTTGACAAGTATATCAATACGCCCGAATTTGTCAATAATTTTATCTACGACCTGCCGGACTTCTTCGGGGGCGGATACATCGGCTTTATACGCGGCCGAATCCACCCCTGTTTTTTTTATTTCTTCAGCTGTTTCCTCCGCCTTTCCGGGGTCTATGTCCACAATAGCTATTGACGCGCCTTCTGACGCCAGTTTTTTTGAAATCGCCTCTCCGATTCCACGCGCTCCGCCCGTTACCAGGGCTGTTTTTCCTTCGAGCATTTTCATAAACACCTCCTGTACTTTGTAGAAACAGGGCTCTGCCCCTGTCTCGTTATTACGCTCAGCCATCAACCTTCGCTATCAACCTTCGTTAAAGCTTCCACCTCCGCCTTTCAGGCTATGGCGGACAGGT
>CAZHOD010000162.1:0-4912 GCA_964534075.1 uncultured Spirochaetia bacterium | reverse complement strand
GTCCAGTATCGACACACCCACAGCAAGTACACCCAGGGTTATGAGAAGGGCTGCTGAAAATTCATACGGGCCTGTAAAATGCAAAAGTAAAAGGCCGGCGAAACTAATGGGCGGGCCGGGAAGTACGGGGAGAAAGCACCCGATAAGGCCCGCGAGCAGCAGCAAACCGCCTGTTATTATAAGAACGTAATCCAGTATTTCCATAATCCCGCCTCCTTTTTTTTGATAATTATACATTACAATAAAAAATTTTCAAATCATTATTAATACTCGTATATTCACGGGAAATTTTCGCGGAGATTAAGGCTTCTGCCTGCAGGCTGAAGTTTCAACGCAAGCCTGTCCCTGTCTCTGTCTTTGAGACGGGGGTGGAACCCCGTCTCTACGGCTGAATTGATTGTTGTTTTGTTTTCTGCAGGGAACAGGCATGCCTGTTCCCTGCGGCCGTATAACATACGGTATGTCCGCAAAAAACCGACTTCCTGAAGTAAAAAAGCAGGTTCAAAAGATGCTGGAAAACCGGTAATAGCTTTTAGGTTCCCGTACTATTTTATTCGGGCCTGATTTTTTTTTCTGCCTTATTTAAGACGGAGATGGATTGTAAAGGAGCAGTGAAACCGTTTCTACGAATAATCAATAAAATATAAATATTTTGTCAAATTTTTCCTCTTGTATTATGCTCCGGCCGGGAGTATAATGTTTTTTAGTAAAGGAGTTCTGTTATGAGAGGCAAAACCACAAAGCCGAGGGACTTTGTAGAATCCCTCAATTACCCCTCTAAAAAGCTGAGGCCGCTGGGGAAGGAGCCCATATCCGTCCCCCGAGACCCTCTTATAACCAAATATATTCCTTTTAAAGGCAAAAAAGCAGCCCCTAAAAATTTCTTTTATTCTCTGTTTTTTACGGCGTTTGACGTGCGGGATTACGGTCCTGATATCAACAGGTTCATGCGGATTTTTTCTCCTTTAAACATAAAAAAAGTTTATCTTGAAACATACAGGGACGGTTATACAGTGCCCGTGGAAATACTCGAAAAAACCGCCGCTGACCTGAGGAAATACGGCATAGAGGCGTCCGGCGCGGTAACCCCCACCCATTTTTCAGGCAAACAAAAGTATAATGAGGGCCGGTCACCCACCGGGTGTTTCCTTGACCGGGAAGGCAACAGGAAAATGAAAAAGGTCTTTGAGATGACAGCCTTTGTTTTCAACGAAATCATAATAGACGACTGGTTTTTTACTGTATGTAAGTGCCCGGAATGTAAAAAAGCAAAGGGCAAGAAATCGTGGGAAGAGTTCCGCGCGAAAATAACGCAGGATGCCGCGAAAAAATACATAATAAACCCGGCTAAAAGGGTCAATAAAAAAGTTAATATAATACTTAAGCTTCCCCAGTGGCACGAGGAGTATTATGAAAAAGGTTATGACATAAATAAACTTATTCCGATGTTCGACGAGACAGCTGTGGGGACCGAGACCAGGGATTTTAACAAAACAAAATTTATGCCTTCATACGGGGCCATGCTTTTCAGGTATATAAACAATTTAACCGGCGGTAAAGTAACAAAAGCGTGGTTCGACATATATCTTTCTGACAGCAGGATATACACAGAGCAGGCGTACCAGTCGGCGCTCGCCGGGGCAGGGGAACTGATTTTATTCTGCGCGGGGATACTTCCCCAGAAAAATATGAGGCCGAAAGTCGAAAGCCTGATAGAGAACACCCCGAAAATAGACAGGCTGTCAAGTTTGAGCAGGATATTCACAGTGCCTCTAATAAAAGAGGCGAATACAAAAGGGGAGAGCCTTCTGCACCAATATTTTTTAATGGCGGGTATACCCGCGTACCTGATCGGTGAAAAAAAGTTCAGGGAGAAAATTGTGGTTTTGACCGAGCAGTCATGCCCTCCTGCCCGGAGGGCCGGGCTTTTTAATAAGCTGCTGAAGGCGGGAAAGGATGTTGTGATGACAGTGAATTTCGCGCGGAGTATGCCGAGGCATTTTAATATAAAAAAGCTCAAAAAAGAGGCAAAAATAATCCGAGCCAAACACAATGGAAAGGAAGGCCCTGTAACAGGAAATATATACCTGGAAAATGATATAAACAACGGAAAAAATATCGCCCTTCTTAACGGAGCGTATTCACTGGCCAGTTTTTATAAAATGAAAAACTCGAGGGTGTGGGTATTAAACCTTCCGCGGTCAAAGGATAAAATAACGGGGCATAACGGCGAAAAACAGGAAGAAGGATACAGGTATATACTCCGTACAGAGCCGGTTTTGGCGGCTTTAAAGCATATTTTCGCCGGGTACGCGAATCTCAAATTATTCGATTCCATAAAAACTTTGTACAGGTATAAATTCTGAGAAAACCCGCCCGGGGAAAGGGCGTAAATTTATTTCGGGGGCCGCGTAAAAAATTCTTGCCATAAACTTTCCGATATGGTATTATTTGTAAACTAAAAAATACCGCATGCCGGACGGATTTTCCGGGCGGTCTTTCGGAAGACACCGAAAGCCCCGGAAAAAATGAAACCGGCAGAGGAAAAAACCATCAGGAGGTAGTATTATTATGCCGCATGTTTCAATGAAAGCACTTCTCGAATCAGGGGTACATTTCGGCCACCAGACAAAAAGGTGGAACCCAAAAATGAAACCCTACATCTTCGCTGCCAGGAATGGTATTTACATCATCGACCTGCAGAAAACTTTAAAATACATCAGGGAAAACGTCCAGTTTTTAAGGCAGATTGTGCGCAGCGGGCAGAAAGTTCTTTTTATCGGCACGAAAAAACAGGCAAAGGAATCCATAAAGGAAGAGGCCATAAGGTGCGGGATGCCTTATGTATGGGCCAGGTGGCTAGGCGGTACACTGACCAATTACGAGACCATCAGGAAAAGGGTGGAAAAACTTAAACAGTACGAGGAGATGGAGGCCACGGGAGGTTTTGACAAGTACCCGATAAAGGAAAGAATGGGTATGCAAAAAGACCTTAAAAAGCTCAGGGAAAACCTGGAAGGGCTCAAAGATATGGATGATCTGCCGGGGGCTATTTTTATAATAGATATAAAAAGGGAGGAAAACGCGGTCAAAGAAGGCAACAGGCTCGGCATACCGGTCTGTGCTGTGGTGGATACAAACTGTGACCCTACGAACATAGATAATATTATACCGGGTAATGACGACGCGATAAGGGCCGTGCGTTTAATGTGCAAGGTTATGGCCGATACCATAATAGAGGAAAAGGTAGCCATTGAGAAGGAAAAGGAAATAGAAATGAAAAAGAAGGAAGAAGAGGAAAAGGCGATATCAGGAGAAACTACCGGAGACAGGGAAAAAGCCGAAGCAGCGGTTGCCGATAACACGGATTATTCACAGGTTTTTAAGGAAGAAGAACCCGCTTCTGAAGCCGGAAAACATACGGAGAAAAAGCCGGAGGAACCGGCTGCGGCGGAAAAATCCGCTGAAAAGCCGGAGGCACCGGCCGGGGAAGGGCCGGCGCCTGCCACAGAAGAAAAAAAAGAAGTAAAACCCGCTGAAACCGAAAACAGGGGCACTGAAACAGAAAAACCGGAGAAAAAACAGGAAACGGAAAAAAAAGAGGAAAAAGAGAAAGAGTAAAATAAAAATTCGGGAGGCATGAGTTTTTCCGAAATATAATATAATAAAGGAGAAATGAAATGGCAGGAGCATCAAAAGAACTGGTCAAGGAACTCAGGGAAAAAACAGGCGCCGGGATGAATGACTGCCTGAAAGCGCTTAAGGAAAACGACGGCAATATCGAAAAATCAATAGACTATTTGAGGGAAAAAGGAATCGCGTCAGCCGATAAAAAAAGCGCGCGCTCCGCGAATGAGGGCCTCATTTATTCTTAC
Organism: uncultured Spirochaetia bacterium; assembly: GCA_964534075.1. Taxonomy (GTDB): domain Bacteria; phylum Oederibacteriota; class PGYV01; order PGYV01; family CAYTNY01; genus CAZHOD01. The sequence goes on along the minus strand of CAZHOD010000162.1, from coordinate 1,037 downwards.
ATACACGCTAACGGCAAGGTCGGGACAATGGTTGAGCTTAACTGTGAGACTGATTTTGTCGCGAGGACAGAGGATTTCGAGCAGCTTGCCAAGGATATAGCAATGCAGGCGGCGGCTATGTCTCCGTTTTACGTCAAAAGGGAGGACGTTCCCGAGGCGGTTGTCAGCAGGGAAAGGGATATTTACAAGGCGCAGCTTGCCGAACAAAAAAAACCGGAAAATGTTATTGATAAAATCATAACAGGGAAACTGGAAAAGTTCTACAAGGAAATCTGCCTTGTCGAACAGCCATTTATAAAGGACGACAAAAAAGACATAGAAACCCTGATCAAGGAGAAAATTTCCAAACTCGGGGAAAACATAGTCATAAAAAGATTTATAAGGTACGCCCTGGGAGAATAAAGCCGGAACAGCCCCCGGGAGGACACCGGTGTTTTTTTGCTGTTTTTTGGCCGGGGCGCTAAACGGAGGTTTCGTATGGCCGGGAAAAAGAAGTATAAAAGTATTATGCTCAAAATAAGCGGTGAGGCATTCGCGGGTAAAAATAAGACGGGTATAGATTACGGTACGGTTTATTCCATAGCCAAAGAAATTAAAAGCGTAAAAAAAACCGGCGTCAAGGTAAGCGTGGTAATAGGCGGCGGAAATGTTTTCCGCGGAGGAAGGGGCAAAGATTTTAAAATCGACAGGGTCGTGGGGGATTACATGGGGATGCTCGCCACTATTATAAACGCGATGGCCCTGCAGGATGTACTCGAGAGAATGGGGGTCCAGACGAGGGTGCTTTCGGCCATAAAAATGGAGGAGCTGGCCGAGCCGTTTATAAGAAGAAGGGCGGTGAGGCACCTTGAAAAAGGGCGTGTTGTTATATTCGGGGGCGGGACCGGAAACCCTTATTTTACTACCGACACAGCGGCCGCTTTAAGGGCAATTGAAATCGGGGCCGAAATCATTTTAAAGGCGACCAAGGTAGGCGGGGTCTACAGCGCGGACCCGGAAAAAGTCAAAAACGCGAAAAAATTCACCAGCCTGAAATA
>CAZHOD010000161.1:0-4957 GCA_964534075.1 uncultured Spirochaetia bacterium | reverse complement strand
GGTTCGGCGTGGCGGGTGTGGGCACGGGCTTTGCTCTTGCATTGGGTGAGAGCGAGGGCCCAGCCATGATCGTAGGTGTGGCGCTTTACAACGGACGCGTGGCCCCACGATGCGTCTGCGCCGACGCCCTGGTCCTGCTAGTGACGCGCAGGGGAAGGGTCACCGATCAGAAGACGCTGCCCCTGGCGGTGCCGACTCCCATGGTGCTTGCCGACCTGCTGCGCGCCCACGGGGTGAACACATTCGTCTGTGGCGGCGTGCAGCGGGACGCGCGCCCTCCTCCCGGCCCGGCTATGCCTGTTGTGGAAACCGCGATATCTGTCCCAAATTTTTCCGCGCATTTTACCGCCATTTCTTCGGCGCACTCCGGGCTTACCGCGCCGTGTTTCTCAATGGTCCCGGAGCCTGCTCCCAGCATATTAATTTTAACCGCGTTGGAATACGCGTTAATACCGCCGGTGAAATAACCCGAACTTCCGGGAACCGATGTCAGCCCCGACGCCAGTATGCCGGCTGTACAGGATTCCGCCGTCGATATTGTCAGGTTTTTTTCAAATAAAAGTTCCGCTGTTTTATCTTCCAGGGTATCGTTGTCCACTCCGAATATATTTTCCCCCAGGCGGCCGTAAACTTCGGAAACTAACGGCCCTGCCATTTCCCGGGCGCGTGTTTCGTTCCCCGCCTTTGTTGTAATTCTTATTTCTATTTCATTCTGATGCGCAAGTATTGCCACGGAAGGGTTTTTGGAACTTTCAAAAAAATCCTTTATCTTATCGTTTACATAAGACTCCGGCAACCCGGCTATTTTTATTGATTTCGATATTATAATTTCCTTGTTATCCCCTGTTTTTGTTTCCAGGTAAGGAAACAGCAGATTTTCCGCCATAGGTTTCATTTCCGCGGGGACGCCCGGCATAACCGCGATTATTTTTTTATTGTGTTCGACAATAAAACCGGCCGCGGTTCCGGCGTCATTTTGCATTACAACAGCGTTTTCGGGTATATACGCCTGGCGGATATTCGATTCAGGCATTTCAATTTTTAATTTTTCAAAAAAAAACCTGATTTTTTTCAGCACAACTTCGTCACACACAAGCTTTTTGCCGGTAAAACCGGCCACCGCTCCCCTTGTTATATCGTCCACTGTCGGGCCGAGGCCGCCGGTTACTATAATAAGGCCCGCCCTTTCGGACGCGGCTGACAGCGCGGATATAAGCCTCTCATTGTTGTCCCCCACGCTTGTCCTGAAAAAAAGGTTTATTCCTGCTTCCGCAAGTTTTCGGCTCAAATAAACAGCATTGGTATCCGTTATCCTGCCCAGCAGAAGCTCTGTTCCTACTGTTATTATTTCCGCGTTCATTTAAATGTTTGTTTCGCCTTTTCCGCCAGGGGCCCTATAATGTTTGTGAATTCCAGCGGCAGCACGAATTTTGTGGAATCTTTCGCCCCCAGCTCCTTAAGCGCCTCAAAATACTGTATCAACATTGTCTTGTCGTCCACGGTTTTTGCCGCGTTGAATATTTCCTCCAACGCCTTGGCGTAACCGTCAGCCTCGAGTATCTGGGCTTTTTGTTTTCCTTCTGCTTTTAATATAGCCGACCTCTTCTGGCCCTCGGCAACGGTTATTTCAGATTGTTTTTGTCCCTCTGCCTCAGTAACGACTGCCCTGCGGTTCCTCTCAGCTGACATCTGTTTGTTCATCGCCTCCTGTATCTCCCTCGGCGGCACAATCTCCCTGATCTCCACGGATGTAACCTTTACCCCCCAGCGCTCAGTTACCTCGTCGAGTTTTTCCCTGAGGTGAACATTTATCTGTTCTCTTTTGGCAAGTACATCATCAAGGCTTATATCCCCTACTATGGCCCTCAAAGTGGTAGTCGCTATGCCCTGGGAAGCTCCGGCAAAATTTTCCACTTTTATAACACTTTTTATCGGATCCAGCACTTTCCAGTAAATCAAAAAATCTATGGAAATATGAGCGTTGTCCTTTGTTATGCAGGTCTGCTCCGGTATTTCCAGGAAAAGCTCCCTCAAATCCACCCGTATAGGTTTATCCACAAACGGTATGATAAATACCAGCCCCGGCCCCTTCTCGCCTATACAGCGGCCGAACCTTAAAATAACAAGCCTCTGGTACTCAGGAACTATTTTTACAATTGAAGGTATTACGATTACAAACAAAAAAGCCAGCGCTATAATTGGTCCCCACATTTTATTTTTCCTCCTTTTTCCTTGGTATTTTTTTCACTTTCAGTTTCATCCCGTTCACTTCCAGCACCTCCACTATATCCCTTTTTTCTATCTTTTCATCCGAATACGCCTGCCATTCCTCACCGCCTACATTCGCCACGCCTTTTTCCAGAATTTCGGTTTCCGCCACTCCCTTTGTCCCGGCAAGGCTCTCTTTGCCGGTCATCCTGCTTTTCCTGTGGGCCTTTATTATAAGCATAAGCACCACACCCACAACCAGTGTCGTAAGTACCACCATACCGCCTATCACCCAGTAGGACGGGGCCCACGCGCTTCCCGCGTCCCGGGCCGGAAACAAAAGGACCGAACCAATTGTAAGGGAAACAACTCCTCCCGCTGTCAGCGCCCCGAATGTCGGGCTCATTGCCTCGGCGATAAAAAGGACTATAGCCAGTATTATAAGCACTATACCGGCTATGTTTATGGGTATTGACTCGAACCCTATGAAAGCGAGCACAAGGGATATTCCTCCCGCGATTCCCGGAAAAAGCGCCCCGGGGTTCGCGAGCTCGTAAATAAGCCCGTAAGTACCAACGAGGAACAGTATATAGGAAATATTGGGATCAGCCAGGTAATGGAGAAATTTATGCCGGGGCGACAGGCCTATTTTTGTAAGGGAATAATTTTCTGTATTTATCGTTATTTCTTTATTTCCCGCGGCAACCTTCATCCCGTCTACTTGTTTCATCAGGCTTTTTATGTCCGGCGCTATTATGTCTATTACGTTTTCTTTTTTTGCCTCTGTCTCGGATGATGATAGATTTTCAGTAATGGCTTTTTCCGCCCAGGTTTCGCTCCTGCCCCGCATCCTGGCCAGGTTTTTGATCTGGGCTATCGAATCATTGGTTATTTTTTCCTCCGCCTTGTTACCCTTGAGGTCTATGGGGCTCGCTGTCCCTATACGTGTATTTTCGGCCATGGCCGCCACGTGGGACGCCAGGAGTATAAATGTTCCTGCTGACGCCGCGTTGGCTCCCTCGGGGGAGACATAAGTTATAACCGGCACATCGCTCTCTATTATCGCGTCTATTATTTTGTTCATGGATTTCATCATGCCGCCGGGTGTGTAAAGCCTGATAATTACCCCTTCCGCCTTTTTTTCCCGGGCGGTTTCTATACCGGTTTTTACATAATCGGAATTTGCCGCGTCAATTATCCCCTCTACATTCAGAACCATGAACTCATTGGTTGTTTCAACAGCGCCTGAAACGGATGCCGCCGCCAGTAAAAACGCTGTTAAAACAAAAATTTTTTTCATGTTTTTCTCCCTGGATAAAACATTACTGCCTTTAATTTGACAGGATATATTTTAATATAAATCCGCGGGTAAAGCAAACAATAAATATATCCTTTCTTTTTGCTTATTGGCTATTGCTGCCTGTTTATTATTGGTTTTAAATTTTAGGCTGAAATTTTATGAATTTTTTTCCCGCGCCGGGCGTCATGCCCGCCCCGCCGTTATAACATATTATTTAAAACAGAAAATTTATTTGTTTTTATCTTCGGTTTTTTTATTTATCTTTTTCTTTGCTTTTTTTTAGCCGGAGCTTTTGTTTTTTTACCTGCCTTTTTGTTATCCTTCCGGGATAACTCCCCGGCTTTTTCCTTTATTTCACCCGCGCTTTTTTCAGCGTTTTTCTTCAGCTCTATCATCTGTTTTTCCGTTCCTTCCCTGTACCCTTTTATTTTTTCCGAAAATCTGCCTGAAAATTCTTTTGCCTTTTTTGAGAATTTTCCCAGAAGCCCGCGAAGCTCGTCCTTTGATTTCATTTTTTCGGAAATAAGCGCCGCCGTATCGGTAACTATAAACGCGTCCGGCCCCAGCAGGACCACGCCGTCCTGCGAAAGAAGTTTTTTGGCTGAAAAAGGGTTCTCGGAAATTTCATAATGCGTTATCCTGCCTGTTTCATCGTCAAAATAAAACATTTCTATATAACCCACTTCTTTGCCTTTTTTTGTTATTACCCTTTTGCCTTTGATTTTTTCGGCGTTCATTACGCTTTTGCCTTTTACAGATTCTTTACACGCATTTAAGTCATCCCCGCCGGGGAATACGACCGAACTTTCTCCGAAAGTTGTTACTTTTTCTATGGGAAGGAATTTTTCCAGTTTTTCTATGCCGAACCCGGTAACAGTAAATTTTTTGGAATTAAGATAAACAGCGGAAATCCTGCCCCACTGCCTTCCCTCTTTTACGGAAAAAATCGGTTTGTCAATCATCGACGAATATTTTATCATTTTTAATACCTCCTTTATTTTTTAAAAATCTTTAAGCCCGGTATCTTTTCCTGTTAAATATATTTTATCACTTTTCACGAAGTTTTCAATCGGATTTTTATATTTAAAAATTACATTAAATTCAGGCTCATCCCCATGACTGCCATACCGGTTACAACACCGGCGATTTCTGTATGCCCTTCCCCGTATTCTCTCGCGGTCGGGAGAAGTTCGTCAAAGGAAATATATATCATTATTCCCGCGATTGCTCCCATAACCCCTCCGAAAACCATGTCAGTCAGAAAAGGCGCGAGTATAAGCCAGCCTATTACTGCGCCCGCGGGTTCGGCGAGGCCGGAGACAGCCGAGTATAAAAAAGCTTTTTTCCTGTCGTTTGTAGCGGCGTAAATAGGTACTGAAACCGATATGCCCTCGGGAATATTGTGGATTGCAACAGCTATGGCTATTGTTATGCCAAGCTCGATATCCG
>CAZHOD010000160.1:0-4967 GCA_964534075.1 uncultured Spirochaetia bacterium | reverse complement strand
AAAAACCGGAAGACAAGAAGTTCCCTCTCCCTTCCACCTTCGACAAGTCTTTGGCGGACAGGCAACGGGAGAGGGATAGGGTGTTGCAGCGGCAGGAAGTGCGGGAATATTAGTGATGGTTATGCCGCGCTGTCCGCGGGCGCGCCGCCTACAGGGGTTTTGTTTATTCGGTTTTGTAGGGGACGGTTTATAACCGTCCCGGTATTTGAGCGGGTTGTCCCTACAAAAACAAAACGTATTTGTAACCGTACCCTTTACCTGTCCGCAGTAGTTTCCTGTCAGCCGAAGCTTCTTGTCAGCCGAAGTTTTAGCGAAGGTTGATAACGAAGGCGGAAGCTTCAGCCGAAGGTTGATAGCCGTAGGTGGACGGCTGCGTATAAAAACGAGGCAGGGACAGAGCCCTGTCTCTACGGAAAGAAAAAATAATAATAAAAATAACGTAGAGACGGGTTTCCCTGTACCATGCCGGAACAGGACAAGCCACCCCCGTCTCCTGTATTTGTGGTTTTTTGCTGTTGATTTTTCCTCTTTACGGCGTATAATGAGATATACAACGGGGAAATGGCTTAAGCCAAAAAACCATGCCACTTCCCCGCGTTGTTTGCGTTTGTTTTTATGTATTGTTAAATACGTTAGACGGGGAGGTTTTATGTCCGGGAAAAGAAAAGGAAAACTCGTATCAGAACACCTTGAAAAAGTTAAGGGGCGCGCTGTCGAAGAATACCAGGATTTGATTCGGGATTACATAAAGGGAAGAAACGGTTTATACGCTTTATATAACAAAAACAAATTAGTGTATGTCGGGCTTGCGAAAAATTTATTATCCCGCCTAAAGACCCACCTCAAAGACAGGCACAGGAATAAATGGGACAGTTTCAGCGTTTATCTGACCAAAAATGACAGGCATTTGAGGGAAATGGAAGCCCTGGTCATGAGGATAGCCGCTCCTGAGAACAACAGGCAAAAAGGCAAATTCGCCGGCTCCAGGAATCTGGAAAAATCCTTTAAACGGGATATTAAGAATTATTTTATTCAGATAGGAAAGAATTTATTTGAGAATGGCGGCAAAAAAATCAAGGGTGAGAAATATAAGAGGCTAAAAAAGGTTTCTAATAGATCAAACCTGGCACAATATATTAATAAAAGGACGAAACTAAAGATTGAACATAAGGGTAAAAAATACAGTGCTGTTGTAAATAAAAACGGTATTATTAATTTCAACGGGGAATTGTTTTCGTCTCCTTCTATGGCGGGCGCAAAGGCGTTAAAAAGAGGGTGCAATGGATGGTATTGCTGGAAAATTAAGAATAAAAAAGGGGGGTGGGTGATGCTTGATTCCTTAAGGAAAAAAAACGCTGTTTATAAAAAGTAACACAGGAGGGTAAATGCAGGTAAGTATAAAGGAATACGCAAATTTTATCTGGAGTATAGCTGAGCTTTTAAGAGGGGATTATAAAAGGTCTGAATACGGCAGGATTATCCTGCCTTTGACAGTTCTCAGGCGTATGGATTGTGTTCTTGAGCCAACAAAGAAGAAAGTATTGGAATTAACTCCTAAAGTGAAAAAAATGAATCCTCAGGGAGCGGAATTATACCTCAGAAAGAGAACCAAACTCAAATTTTACAATACGAGCAAATACGATTTTCAGAAGCTTATATCCGACCCCGAGGGAATCGCCGCTAACCTGAAAAATTACATAAACGGGTTTTCGGGAAATGCCCGGAAAATACTCGAACATTTTAAATTTAACAATTATATAAAAAGCCTGGATAAAGCGGATCTTTTGTACCTTGTTGTAAAAAAATTCACGGAAATAGACCTGCATCCCAAAAATGTTTCAAGCATACAAATGGGGTATATATTCGAGGAGCTTATAAGGAAGTTTGCTGACGCTTCGAATGAAACTGCCGGGGAACACTTCACGCCGAGGGAAGTTATCCGCCTCATGGTAAACCTGCTTTTTATGCATGATGGTAACGCGCTTACAAAACCCGGAGTTGTAAAAACCTTGTATGACCCTGCGTGCGGTACGGGCGGGATGCTTTCCGTGGCAGAAGACTATCTTAGGGAGCTGAATGCTGCGGCAGACCTGCGTGTTTTTGGGCAGGAACTGAACGACGAATCATATGCTATATGTAACGCTGATATGCTGATTACCGGCCACGAAACAGAACATATTGCTTATGGTAATACTTTTACAAAAGACGGGTTTAAAGATACCTCTTTTGATTATATGCTAAGTAATCCGCCTTTTGGCGTTGAATGGAAAAAAGTACAAAGTAAAATCAAAAAAAGAATATGAAGAACAGGGATTCAACGGAAGGTTCGGAGCCGGGCTGCCGCGCATAAGCGACGGTTCTTTTCTTTTTTTACAGCACATGATATCAAAAATGAACCCTGACCTGCCCGCCAAAGACCGGGCGCAGGCGGGAAACGGCGGGTGCCGCCTGGCTATAGTGTTTAACGGCTCGCCGCTTTTTTCCGGAGGCGCGGGCAGCGGTGAAAGCAACATAAGAAAATGGATAATAGAAAATGATTTGCTGGAAGCCATAATAGCCCTTCCTGACCAGCTTTTTTATAATACCGGGATTTATACCTATATATGGATAGTAACAAACAGGAAAGAAGACAGAAGAAAAGGAAAGATTCAGCTTATAAACGCTGTTGATTATTTTGAGGATATGCGGAAGTCTCTGGGGGATAAAAGGCATGAAATAAGCGATAATCAGATTTCTGATATTACTAAAATCTACGGTTCGTTCAGACGCGGGGAAAACTGCAAAATATTTAAGAACGAATATTTCGGCTATACCCGGGTAACAGTTGAAAGACCGCTCAGGCTTAATTTCACGGCATCAAAAGAACGTATTGAAGCACTCAGGCAGGACAAAACCTTTATGAACCTTGCAATTTCGAAAAAGAAAGGTGCAAAAGGCAAAAAAGAGGAAGAGGAAGGCGCGGCGCTGCAGGATGCGATTATTAATGTACTGAAATCATTCGGGAAAGATAAAATATATAAAAACAGGGATGAGTTTGTTAAAGAACTTGAAGAAAAACTTGAGAAAAAAGAACTGAAACTAAAAGCACCCGTGATGAAAGCAATACTTAAAGCCCTGTCAGAAAGAGATGAAACTGCGGTTTTTTGCAGGGATAAAGACGGAAATCCTGAGCCTGATACAGAACTGAGGGATTACGAAAACGTCCCCCTCACGGAGAATATTGACTCTTACTTTAAAAGAGAAGTTCTGCCCCACGTGCCAAGCGCCTGGATGGACAGGAGCAAGGATAAAATCGGATACGAGATAAACTTTAATAAAGAGTTTTATAAATACAAACCCCTAAGACCTCTTGAAGAGATTAAAAAGGATATATTGGCGCTTGAAGAAGAGACAAAAGGGCTGCTTGATAAGGTGTTGGAATGAAGAAAGCAAACAGGACAGGTACTTTTCGCAGTCTTGTATCCTCAATCCGGGAAATAGATAAAAAACTTGCGGTGCAGGCGGGCAGAGCAGTTAATATCAGTCTTACTATGAGGAATTGGATGATAGGATGTTATATACATAATTATGAATTGAACGGATCGGACCGTTCGCGATATGGCGATAAACTTCTTGTTTCGCTGGCAGGAAAACTTACATCAATGAAAGTAAGCAATACAAACCGAAGGCAGCTTTATAAATATTTACAGTTTTACAGGTCATATCCGTCAATTGTGGGTACAGTGTCCCCCGAATTGAAGAAATTTATTCAGCCCGGCGTTGATGCGGCAAAAATGGGTACACTGTCCACACTTTTGGCGAAAGAAAGCCGGCAAATATTAAACAAATTGTCATACAGCCATATTGAATTGCTTGTAGAGCTGGAAGACAGCACCAAGCGCGCTTTTTATGAAATGGAATGTATCCGAGGCGGCTGGTCTGTAAGGGAACTTGAACGCCAGATAAACAGCCTGTATTATGAACGCTCAGGCTTGTCAAAGAATAAAAAGAAATTAAGCGCCGCACAAAGGCTTCGGCAAGTATGTACCCGGATGGACAGGAGCAAGGACAAACTCGGGTATGAGATAAACTTTAATAAAGAGTTTTATAAATACAAACCTTTAAGGTCTCTTGAAGAGATAAAAAAAGGACATATTGGCGTTTGAGGAAGAGACGAAAGGGTTGTTGGATAATATGTTGGAGGATTAAAATTTAAGTGGAAAGGCTTGGTCGTATGGAAGAAAAAGCAACTAATAAATGCTCGATTTCAGATAAGCCATTGACAGACCCTTCTGATGACAGATTGGGGTTTTCGAAATTTGCGGAACAATTTGCAAACGCAATTAGACTGGTGGATAAAGATGAGTGTTTAGTTTATGCTTTATGTGGTGCGTGGGGGAGCGGGAAAACAACATGTTTAAATTTCGTTAAATCGTTTCTTAAAAAGAATGAAACGGAAAACGATAAAATATCTGTAATAGATTTCAATCCGTGGTGGTATTCGGGAAAACAGGATTTATTGACCCAGTTTTTCAGAGAGTTCGGTTTGGCAGTCGGTCAAAATAAGGATAATTCTGAACTACTTGAAACAATTATCAGTTATGCTCAAATAATTGCAGAAATCCCCGAACCAACCGGAATCGGCAGGTTTTTGTCTAAAATATTAAATAAAGCCGGTAAAAAATTGAAAAAAAAGGAAATTGCTGAGATTAGAAAAGATTTAATCTGTAAATTAAGACAAAGTGAGTCAAAATTTATTGTTTTTATTGACGATATTGACAGACTTGACGGTGAAGAAATACGAGATATATTTAAAATAGTAAAAGCAGTAGGTGATTTTCCAAATGTTATTTATGTTTTGGCTTTTGATAGAGCTGTGGTTGTCGAGTCTTTAAAACATGTTCAACCCGGAATGCCCGGTAAAAAATATCTGGAAAAAATAGTTCAAATAGAATTTAATCTGCCAAAGCCTGATAAGTCTGTGTTGA
>CAZHOD010000159.1:4036-4999 GCA_964534075.1 uncultured Spirochaetia bacterium | reverse complement strand
AAACTGGAATGGCTGGGTCTTTTCAGTGACGACCCTTTGCCTGAAGAAAATACCAAGGCCTGACGACGTGGCTGACGCGCTTGCCATCGCGGTATGCTGCGCGAGTTCGGCAAGGATGGAAAAAATTAAAAAGCCGGGGTAGAACTGTGATAGATTTTATAGAAGGCACCATCGAGGAGATAAGAGAAAATTATATAGTAATCAATACGGGCGGAGTAGGATATGGAGTGCATATAACATCAGGCACGTATTACAGGCTGAAAAATGTGTCCGGGCAGGCCAGGGTTTATACTTATTTAAACGTAAGGGAGAACGCGGCCGAGCTTTTCGGCTTTTTTTCTCCCGGGGAAAAGGAAATGTTTAAGGCGCTTCTGTCCATAAACGGGATAGGGGCGAAAGCCGGAATAAATATACTGAGCGGTATAACCGCGGATAAGCTTAAGGCGGCGATAGCGTCCGGTGATTCCGCCGCGCTTACCTCTGCGCCGGGGCTGGGGGCGAAAAAGGCAAAAAGGATAGTCGTCGAACTGAAGGATAAATTCGCCGCGTTTGCGGAAGGCGGTGAAACAGGGGATATTGACACAGGGAGCGAATATTTGCAGGTTTTGACGAGCCTGGGTTTTAGTTTTACCCTGGCAAGAAAAGCCCTGGGCGAAGTTATGAGCGAAAACGAAGGAGCGGACAGGGAAGAAATAATAAGAGAAGCGCTGAAAAAGCTCGGAAGGTAGAGGCAAATTTTCATGAGAGGCAGTACATAGCATGGAAAAAAATGACAGGGACAGGATAGTAAACCCAAAGGAGAATAAAAACGGGCCGCGGACAGGGATGAACCTGAGGCCCAGGCTGCTTAAAGAGTATATCGGCCAGGACAAGGTCAAGGAAAAACTCCGGATATTGATAGACGCGGCAAAAAAAAGGAAGGAGCCGCCCGAACATATACTGTTTTACGGCCCGCCGGGGCTG
>CAZHOD010000159.1:0-4026 GCA_964534075.1 uncultured Spirochaetia bacterium | reverse complement strand
AGATGGGCGTGAACATAAAGATAACGGCCGGGCCCGTTATTGAAAAGGCGGGAGATTTGGCGGCCATAATTACCAACCTCGAGGAGAACGATATACTTTTTATCGACGAAATACACAGGCTGAACAAGGCGGTAGAGGAAATAATGTACCCCGCGCTGGAAGATTACGCGCTGGATGTTGTTATAGGAAAAGGGCCGTCTGCCAGGACATTCAGGATAAAACTTCCCCGTTTTACAATGATAGGAGCCACCACCAGGGCAGGGCTTATAGCAGGGCCGCTCAGGGAGAGATTCGGAGCGTCTTACAGGATGGAGTTTTACGACGAAAAATCACTGACAAGAATACTTGAAAGGTCGGCGGATGTTTTAGGCCTGGGGTACACCGCGGAGGGTATAAAGGAGATAGCGCGCTGTTCCAGGGGAACGCCGCGGGTAGCGAACAGGCTGTTAAAAAGGGTCAGGGATTATGTGCAGGTAAAAGGCGCGGAAAAGGCGGATATAGGGCCTGTAAAAGAAGCCCTGAAAGTGCTCGAGGTCGATTCAACAGGGCTCGATAATATGGACAGGAAAATACTCATGACAATAATAGAAAAATTCAGGGGGGGGCCCGTCGGGATAGAGACAATAGGAGTCGCGGTTTCGGAAGAGCCGGGGACTCTCGAGGATGTTTATGAGCCGTTTTTGATACAGGCGGGGCTGCTGCAAAGGACGCCTTCCGGCAGGAAGGCGACAAAAAAAGCGTACGAATATTTCAATATAAAACCGGAAACCGGGCAGGATGAACTATGGTAGGGAAAAAGAAAACAGCCGCAAAAAAAAGAGGGGGGATAAGGGTAAGGGCCGCGGGTATACTCCTGAACAGCAAAAACGAAGTGTTGCTGGTCAACCATCAAAAAAACGGGAAGTCATACTGGCTTTTCCCGGGCGGCGGCGTTGAATACGGCGAAAAACTTTTTAACGCTCTAAAAAGGGAATTTCAGGAAGAGGTGTCGGCCGGGATAAACAAAATACATAACCTTTGTTTTGCTCATGAGACAATTTATCCTGGAAAGGAGCGCCATATCATAAATTTTTATTTTCGGGTGAGCGCTAAAAAACCCTTTAAACCAAGTGTAAAAGAGGAAAAAGTCCTTAAAGGAGCGGAGTGGATAAATGCCGGAAAATTCAGAAAAATTTTGTTTTATCCCGCGGCTAAAAATGTTATAATAAAGTTATGGAAAAACGAGTTTAAAGACAATGAAGGTTTCATTGACTTGAAATGGAAAAAGTAGCTTTGGTAAAACAGAAGGGAGGTAAAAATGGAAGGCCTGAACATTACAGTGGCTGAAAACGGCCCTGTGAAAATAGTAAAATGCCGGGGGTATATCGATACTACCACATCGAGCCTGCTGGAAAGCAAAATGGGAGAGATTATCGCGGATAAGAACTATAAAATTGTTATTGACCTTGGCAATGTGGATTATATAAGCAGCGCCGGGTGGGGCATTTTTATAAGCGAGATAAAGAATATAAGAAAGAACAAAGGGGACATAAAACTGGTCGACATGAAACCGGAAGTGATGGAGATATTCGAGCTTTTGGATTTTACGAATATCCTTGAGTACTATAAAAGTGTTGACGATGCTGTGAAGAAATTCAAGTAAATAGAATGCGTAAAAACAGGCTTATATCCGGCGGGGCGCCGGGAAAGCTATTCTCATTAAGAACAAACATAAAGTATTTCCTTATATTCGTTTATATCCTGGCTGTCGGGGCCAACGCAGCGGGGGTTTATCCCGTGCTTGTGGCCGGGCATTTCGCGGCGGTTTTAATTTACGCGGTTTTTTTCGCGTTCCTTTATTTTATCGAAAAGATTTACAGCCGGGGGAAAATATGCCGAAGGACCGAGGAGCGTTTTTATTACCTGATATTTATTGTTTTTGTCACCCTGACCGGGATTACGGGGAACATAGCCTCGCCAATTAAATGGTCCGTATACACCCTCATTTTTGTCATTATAATGAAAAGGTATTATTTTCAGGCAACCGTAACATTGATTTTTTATTTCCTGGTATTTTTAAAGGACATTCCCGCTTTTGCCGTCCATGACTATTATTCTTTCCTTTCGCTTTCCGCGCTTTTGGTGGTGGTGTATTTTACCGGCAAAAAGAGAGGGGCTTCACAAGAGGAGGGCGGGGATAAAACGGAAAGAATCGAAACAGGAGCGGAGGAAAAGGGGCGGAATTTCCGGGTGATAGCCTATGATCTTTTAAGCAGGCTGCTCGGCCATTACAGGGTTTTGATGGGAGCGGGTTCGGTTGTGTTTTTTATGAGGGACCCGGAAAACGAAAACAGGTTCGACCTTTTTGCTTGTTCCGCGGATGAATGTAATATAATAGACGAGGATTATTCCATAAATGTAAAAGAAGGGGTGCTGGGCGCGGCCGTAAAAAAGAACGATTTTTTCGCGTTTGATACAGGCGGTATGAAAATGCCGTATTATAAATCGGCAGAGGAGAATTCGGGTTTCGCCGCAACACGCCCTTTGGTTACTTCAAGGATAATAGGGGTTATAGCGGCGGATTTCAAAGAAGGGGGAGATGACACAAGAAAAAAGGCGGCGGAACAAACAGCGGAACTTTCCCGTGAAATACTGGATATACTGCGGCTCTTTGAAATAAACAGAAAGGTGCTTGGCAGGGAAAAACAGGTGACGAGGCTTTATGATATTTACGGCAGGCTCAACATGCTCGAGGGAAAGGCCGAGCTTATGAACGCTTTTTTTGAGTCAATCAAAGGCTTTGACATATCAGGGGGGTTTTTGGCGGAGTACGCGCCGGGGTCCCGGGTTTTTGAAATTACGGAGGTTTTTAATTATCCGGAAAATATAAAAGGCGCGAAGTTCGGCGCCAGGGAGGATGAGGCAGTAAAAAAGGTCTACAATACAGGGAAAAAAGTCATACTGCGGGATACTTCCCTTAAAAATATGAGGCTGAACTTTCAAAAAGGGGATGTCGATAAATTTATGCTGAGCCCTCTGAAAAAGGGCGGAAAAATATACGGGCTTATAAAGCTCGACAAGGAAAAAGAATTTGATTTCAGCGGGTTCGAGCTGAAGACTTTGGACATTATACTTGCTAGGATAACGGCGCTGCTGGAAAACGCGGGCCTTTACGAAAAAATAAAAGAGCAGGCAACCAGGGACGGGCTGACAGGGCTTTATAACCACCTTACCTTTCAGAAAATGCTGCGCGAGTCGATGGAAAAAAGGGACAGGGGGGACATTCAGTTCGTTTCGCTTTTTGTAATGGACATCGATTTTTTCAAAAAATTCAACGACAGTTTCGGCCATCAGGAAGGTGATAACGTGCTGAAAAAACTGGCGGGAGCGCTAAAGGATTTTGCCCTGCGGCACCCCGGGACATACGCGGCAAGGTACGGCGGGGAAGAATTTGTTTTTGTGCTGGAAGATTACGATATATACAGGGCAAGCAGGGCGGCGGAAGAGATAAGGAAGTTTTCGGAAAGTAATTTAAGAGGGGGCAATGAAAGAGAAAAAAGGAAGATAACTTTAAGCATAGGGGTTACGACATATCCCGATTACGCCCGCTCGCCCAGGGAGATGATAAAAAACGCGGACGAAGCGCTTTATATGGCAAAGGAACAGGGCAGGAACAGGGTCAAGTCTGTTATTGATATAAGGAACAGATGAAATAATATGACAGGACATGAAAAAAGCGGTGTGTTTTAATGTGCAAGAGTTAGACACAGCAATTAATTAAAAAAGGCCATGAAAAAACCTGCTTTTTCTGGTATGTTTGATTGTCCAAACCAAACATCCAGAAAGGAGCAATCATGACCAACTTCAGTTTAGTGAAAAGTACCAGGATTAGCAAGCAGAAAATACTTATCCCGGTAACACTCCAGTTGCGGTAGGGGGGATTATGGCTTTTGTAACCGCAGCCTTTCATGCCGAAGTTTAAAGTTTAAAGATGAAAACTGAAAATTAAAACTAAAACAACGGGTAACCGCAGCCTTTACTTGTCAG
>CAZHOD010000158.1:0-5002 GCA_964534075.1 uncultured Spirochaetia bacterium | reverse complement strand
ACATTTTTGTGTTTTCTGTGGTATAATTTACCCACACGAAATCACGAAGAGCCTATTAAATGAAGGATACCATGAATCTGATACTGAAATACAAAATGCTTTGAGTTATCTTGCCTCAAAAAAAATAACAGCACCCGGTGACACATTTGGAGCAATAATAAATGAAGATTTGCCGCTCGCAACACCCTCGTATGTTTATGAAACATCAGGAGCTCTTTATGGACTGGTAGCGGCAAGACGGGCGTATTTTTTAGAAAATCCAGGAGAAGTTGCATGGACGTATGACCATTTGATAGAAGACGCATATAACTATTTATTAAGTGTTCAGTGTGTCGGGCCAACAAGGGACCAAATAAATTATGTAGAAGATAATTTACATTATGGAGGATGGGGATATCCACGAGGCCTGCCGGAAGGCACTCAATTTGTCAATGGATGGGCAGATATGAGTAATACGCAATTTGCATTACTGGCACTTAGAGCGGTAGATGACGGAACCAGCTCTTTATACAGCCCCGTGGGTGCAACCCTGCCGCATTTAGACTGGTTTTCAACGTCAAGTGATGAAAATGCCTTATTATTTGTAAACAGATCAAGAAATATTCAACCGAATCCGTATGTCCCCCCTGCTTATCCTACACCGCTTTATGGCGACGGCGGTTTCAATTATAAACCCTATGGTTCCATTGACAGCGGACATCATTCAGAAGACAGGTCATATGGAAGTATGACTGCGGCAGGGATATGGAGTTATTGGTGTTTGGGGATTCCCTGGTTTACTCCCGGGGATCACGATGGAATAGATGACGCACGAGGGTGGTTTGACAATTATTTTTCGCTCGATGTAAATCCTGTTAATCCGGCGTACCCTCCTCTTGATCCGAATGGAAAGAGATATTTGTATTATTACTATTTAACGTCAGCAAAAGCTTTTACAATGTATGGTTTTACAAATATTAATGGATATGCTGATTGGTATGATGCGCTGCAAAATAAATTATTAACAACCCAGAATCCTGCCGGATACTGGACAAATGATGAGCATGCTTCTGAAGGAAGAGTATATTCCACAATATTTTCTTTATTGGCTTTGCAAACAAGGGCAAATGTCTGGGGTGGAGTCTTAGATATAGAATTATTGAGCCCTGCTGATTTATATGTAACAGATATAAAAGGCAGGACGGTCAGTAAAAATATTAAAGAAATTCCAGGGGCAACATATTCAGAAGACCCTCATGTAAAAATCAGTATTCCATCACCCGGCGGTGCTTATTTGATTAAACTAATAGGCACAGGTGTAGGTGATTATACTTTAAAAATAAAAGGAACACTAAATAATACTGTGTATTTTAATGAAGAAATAATCGGAACCATAGGTCCCGGAGAGGAAAAAGAATTAAAGGCAATAGTTAATAATATCGAAATGCCGTTTGCGGTTGAAATATCAACTCCACCGCCAACACCAACAGCTACAATTACTCCGACAAAGACAATAACCCGGACAGGCACACCTACTTTAACTCCAACGCCTCCCGTATATGTGAGGCTGGAAATAAAATCAGGAGATATAAATACTTCTACTTCATCCCCTCATCCCCAGTTCAGAATGTATAATGATGGTGATAGCGATATTGATTTAAGTTTGCTTGAAATAAGGTATTACTACAGGTGTGAGGGTTCTGGACAGGCGGAGGAAAGTTACTTGGATTACGCCGGTAAAATGCCGTCAGGTGAAAATATCGGAGGCAGCACATATACAGAGATTGTAACGGGCAGTTTTGGAGATGAACAGGACAGATATTTAAGTGTTGCTTTTGATTCAGGGGCGGGAAGTATAGGCAGCGATGCGTATATAAAGGCCGATACGAGATTTAATAAAACAGACTGGTCCCATTACGACCAGTCGAATGACTGGAGTTTTCTTGCTGCGGCCGACTATACACAGAGGAATAAAGTTGTTGTATATTATAATGGAATTCTTATATGGGGAACAGAACCAGTTTCATATACACCGACTATAACAGAAACTCGTACGTGTACAAGCACAGTTACTTTGACAATTATTTCAACAGTGACAGAAACTATTACACCTACAAAAACAGTAACTTTAACTCTTGCAAATACTTATACAGATACTCCGACTGATACATTTACACAAACCCCAACATATTCGGCCACTCCTTCGTCAACACCGACTTGCACGCCGTCATTTACAACAACAAAAACAGTTACACAAACAACAACCCCGACATATACCCCGACAGTTACAAAAACCATCATATCTTCTGTAACAGAAACTATGACACCATCCGTGACCACGACAATAACAGCGTCCATAACCCCTTCCATACCATTGACGGTTACGCAAACAGTAACCATTGTTGAAACGCCTATACCGACATTTACGCCTACCCAGGCGTTTGTTGCCGCGGATTTAAGGGCGCAGTATATGTCCTATGATACAAGTTCATCCTGCAACACACTTTATGTAAATATAAAAATATACAATGATGATACTGCAGATGTCGATTTATCGCATGTAGAGGCAAAATACTGGTATGTTTTCGAAGGGACGTCACAGACAGAAAATATAGTTGTAGACGATTCCAGAAAACTTCCGTCAGGAACCGATATTAAATCCTGTACAAATACTGAAATCCAGCAGGTTTCTGTTGGAGGCCAGGACAGGGTACTTATAGTATCCTTCGATTCCGGGGCAGGCATATTACAGCCGGGAGATTATGCGGAAGTAAAAGTCAGAATACACAAAAATGACTGGAGCAATTATGACCAGACAAATGATTATTCATTCGGCACACATTCCTCTTGCGTTGACTGGGATGAAGTGACATTATACGACAGCGGGACCAAAACGTGGGGTTACGAACCTGACGAAGTCGGCGTAGCGTCGATAAAATCGACACCTACACCAATAACAGCGGCTGAAATTAGCGAAAATAACGTGTATACATACCCCAACCCCTGCAAAGACGAAGCTACAATAAGGTTTTCACTGGCAAAACAGAAAGGTGTAAGTCTGATAATATATAACATACAAGGGAGAATAATTTGGGAAGAACACCTGTCTCCGGCCGAGGTGCGCCCCGGTATTAATCGGATTAAATGGAAAGGTTACAATGAAAACGGCATGCCAACGGCGAACGGAGTTTATATGCTAAAAATTATAGCAAAGGATGTGATAATAACAAAAAAAATAGTGCTTATCCGGTAGAAAGTTATGCCAATAGTTATATTCTTTAATTGTTGAAAAAAGTGTTTTTCTGTTATTGTGAGCGTTTCGATACAGGAGCGGAGTGATAAATTTAGTGGAAAAGGAAATATTTTTTCAAAGGAAAAACCGGAATTGTCTCATAAAAGGCGGAAAAAGTATTTTTTCATATCATTCCTTCCGCCTTTGTATCCTTCTCGCCTTTGTTGAATTTTTCTCTTTCGCTAAAGCTTCAGGGGGCAGGCTGGCGGATAAGCAGCTGTCTGTTGCCCGCATCTTCTATCCGGACGTTCAGCTGCTATTTAACCCCCTCCTGGACGGGCTTTTTATAGTACCCCCTTGAGAGGTGTGAGGGGGATAGGGGATTTTACAGTGGCTGTACGTATTGCATATCCTCAACAATTTGCCCCGGTTCATACTTGGGGTTAATAGACAGGGAGTTAAAGGCGGTTTTTTCCTTGAAATATCGGGGCGTTGCATTATAATGTTTCCTGATTAAAAAATGAGGTGAAAAAAAGTGCTCGATATAAAGCTTATGAGGGAAAACCCGGAAAAAATAAAAAAAGGAATAGAGGCAAGGAATGTTAATCCGTCGATAGTGGATGAAATCCTGGCCGCGGACAAAAAAAGGCGGGAAATAACCGCTGAAGCGGAAAGGCTTCGTGCGGAACTGAATAAAACCTCAAAAAAAATCGGGGCGCTGAAAAAAGAAGGCGGGGACGCTTCGGGAATAATTGAAAAAATGAATTCTGTCAAAGAAAAGATAAAGGAACTGAACGCGGAACTTTCCGGCGCGGAGGAAGATTTAAAGAAAAAACTGCTTTATACTCCGAATATTCAGCACGAATCAGTGCCCGTGGGCAAAGATGAGGGCTCCAATGTGGTCGCGAGGACAGAAGGGGAACAGCCTTCTTTTGCGTTTACCCCTAAACCGCACTGGGAAATAGCCGGGCATCTGGATATACTCGACAATAAAAGGGCGGCGAAAATTTCCGGGGCGCGGTTCACCCTTTATAAAGGCATGGGCGCGCTGCTGGAGAGGGCGCTTATAAATTTTATGCTCGATGTACAGACAGAACAGCACGGTTACACAGAGGTCATACCGCCTTTTCTTGTAAACGCCGAAACCATGACAGGTACGGGCCAGCTTCCCAAATTCGAGAAAGACCTTTTTAAAACAGAGGGGGGCGAGTATTACCTTATTCCGACCAGCGAGGTGCCGGTGGTTAATATACACCGCGGCGAAATTTTAAATTATAATGACCTGCCGATAAAATATACATCCTATACACCATGTTTCAGAAGCGAGGCGGGTTCCTACGGAAAGGACGTCAAGGGAATTATAAGGATGCATCAGTTCAATAAGGTGGAGATGATACGGTTTGTGGAGCCGGAAACATCGTATGACGCGCTCGAGGATATGGTGAAAAACGCCGAGGTGATTCTTAAAAAGCTGGGGCTGAATTACAGGGTGCTTTTGCTGTGCACCGGGGACGCGGGCGACGCCTCGGCAAAAACTTACGACATCGAGACATGGCACGCGGGCGCGAAAACATACAGGGAAACGTCCTCAATAAGCAATTGTACTGATTATCAGGCAAGGAGGGCGAAAATAAGGTACAGGGACAAAGATAATAAAGTAAAATTTGTGCACACACTGAACGGCTCAGGGCTCGCGACTTCCAGGCTTTTGCCGGCGATACTTGAAAATTTTCAGACAGAGGATATGGAAGTTATAATCCCCGAAGTTTTGAGGCCCTATATGGGCGCGAT
>CAZHOD010000157.1:0-5034 GCA_964534075.1 uncultured Spirochaetia bacterium | reverse complement strand
AAATTCAGCAAAACAGAATTTGAGATAAAGGGCATGTCTGACTCGAGGGTATTAAAGCAGGAAGAGATAAATACCCTTAAAAGCAAAGAAGAATCTCTGTTAAAATTTAAGATAAAAAAATCCGAGGACCTCGAACGGTTAAGCGGTGTTATAAAGGAAATGGAGATTAACGCGGGGAGGCTGGAATCCAGGTATAATTTTTTCAGGGATATGAACGAGAAGTTTGAAGGCTACGGCGAGGCGGTAAGGAAGATACTTACCGATTATACGAGGCAGCTTACCGGGGAGGAAAGAAACCGGGTGGCAGGTGCGGTTGCGGGGCTCATTTCTGTGGAAAAGCCCTATGAGGCCGCGGTAGAGGCGGCTTTTGCCGAAAATCTTCAGTCCATTTTGGTGAGGGACCCGGAAATAGTAAGGGAAATATTCATTTTATATGAAAAGGAAAAAGGCAACGTTTCGCTTGTAGATTCCGGTAGCGCGCCGCGCGCGGTTGGCGATATACTGGATAATACAAGGGATAAAGTTAAGCATAAGAATATAACAGCTTATCTGCCGGATGCCATAAGCGTTACGCCCGGGGACGAGGCGGTTAAGTTGCTTTTCGCCGATGTTTATTTGGTGGAAAATTTCGATAAAGGCCGGCAGGTTCTTGAAGAAACGGATTGCGCTGAAAATTATAAATTATTGACAATGGACGGCGAACTGCTTTCCGGCTACGGTATTTACAGGAAGGGCGCGGGGGAAAGGGAAGCCGGGGCGGGTTTCCTGGGCAGGCAGAGGCAGATTTCCGAGATTAAAAAAGAGATGGAAGCGGCCGGGGGAAAACTCGGGGCCATAAACGAAGAGAGGGAGTACCAGTCCGAAAAGGTCGCGGCAATAGAAAAAGAAATTGAGGAGATTTCGTTCCTTTATCACAACCAGTACGTGGAGTCCATCAAGGATGACGAAAGGATAAACCAGAAAAAAGAGGCGCTGGAAAAACTTTCCGATAATATCGGGGAGGCAGGAAGGGAGAAAGCGCGGCTGGAAAACGAGAAACGGGAGCTTGCCATTGGCCTGGAGTCACTTACCCGGGAAAAAAAAGAATTGGAAGAGAAAGCGGGTGGTTTAAGGGAAAAGATTGGCGGCCTGGATTCGGAGATAAAATCGAGGGAAGAAAACCTCGAGCGGAAAAAGAACGAACTGGAGGAAAAGAAACGTTCGTTGTTGGAACTGAAAAATAATTGTGAAACCCTGCGCAGGGAAGCGGAGCTTTTTGAAAACAGGCTCAGAGAGGCGGAGGAGCGGTACCAAAATATCCTGGGCGATATAAAGGAGCTGGAGGGAAAAATCATTCAGGCGGAAGCGGAAAGGAAACAAAACGAAGAGGCGGTAGACGAACATAAGAATTCACTGGAGGCAGACGCGGCGGGCCTTGAAGAATTCAAAAAGGAGTTCGCTGAATATGACGAGGAAACATCCCGCCAGGGGGGCATAATAAAGCAGATGGCCGCTAAAAGGGACCGGCTTAAGGACGCGCACTATGAAATCAAATTAAAACTGAACGAATTTTCCATGGAAGTCAGGAACTTATATGAAAAAATAGAGGATGAGTTTAAATTTTCTCCCGGTGAGGAGGAAATTAATGCTTTTGAATTAGGCGGGGATGAATACAGGGAGCTGAGCGTTAAAGTTGAGGAATACAGGGAAAAGATGGAAAAACTCGGCGTCACCAGCCTTGTGGCCATAGAGGAATACAACGCGCTCAAAGAAAGGCTGGGCTTTTTGGAGGGCCAGTATAACGACCTGGCCGCCGCGAAGGACAATTTAAGCAGGGTGATAAAAAAGACAAATGAGCAGTCAAAAGAGCTTTTTACCAGGGCTTTCGGCGAGATTAAGGTGAAATTCGCGGATGTTTTTAAAAAAATGATGAACGGCGGGGAGGCGGACCTGCTCTTGTCGGACACGGAAAACACTCTTGAGTCAGGTATAGATATAATAGCCAGGCCGCCCGGGAAAAAACTCCAGAATATATCCCTTTTATCCGGCGGCGAAAAAGCGGTAACCGCCATATCGCTGCTTTTTTCGCTTTTTCTTATAAAAGCCAGCCCTTTTTGTATTATGGACGAGGTCGACGCGCCCCTCGATGATATTAATATAGCGAGATTTACGAACCTTATAAAAGGGTTTAAAAAAACACAGTTCATAATTATATCCCACAATAAGATAACAATGGAAACCGCGGATGTCCTTTACGGGGTTTCGATGGAAAAAGCCGGTGTTTCAAGAATAATTTCCGTAAAACTCGGCGAAAAAGGCGGGCTTGAGGCCTCGGCCGGCGGGAAAAAAAGTGGCTGATAAATACGATAAGCCCCGTTCCTTTTTGTCCGGGCTCAGGAATTTTTTTGACGGGAACGAAGCGGCAGAATGCGCGGATGAAATAGAAGAAACGCTGATTGAAGCGGATATAGACCTGGATATAGCCATGGAGATGGCCGAAAAAATAAGAACCGGAAAATATAAGAGTTTTGACGGGGCCGCGGCGTATTTAAAAGAAGAGTTCATTAAAAGGCTGGCGGGCTCCGGAGGCGGGTTTGAGCTGAAAAAAGGCGTTAACGCGGTAATATTGACAGGCGCTAACGGCACGGGCAAGACAAGCACGGCTTCCAAACTGGCGTTTTTTCTGAGGAGGCAGGGGAAAAAAGTAATTTTCGCGGCCGCTGATACATTCAGGGCGGCGGCGGATGAACAGCTCAGGGAATGGGCGGTTAAAACCGGCGTAGAGGCAGTGTCGGCCCCTCCGGGCGCGGACCCCGCGTCAGTGGTTTTTGACGCCGCGGCAAAAGCAAAAAAAGAATCAGCTGACGCGGTAATAGTGGACACGGCGGGACGGCTCCATACAAACGCGAACCTGATGAATGAACTCATTAAAATAAAAAAGGTAACGGCGAAAACAGTACCCGAAGAAAACATAGAGTCGCTTATAACCATAGACGCGAATACCGGTAAAAACGCGGCGGCGCAGGCCGAAAAATTCAACGAGGCTGTCAGCCTCACCGGGGCTGTGCTCACAAAGTTTGACAGTTCCGCGCGGGGCGGCTCAGTAATAAAAATAAGTTCCGCGCTTTCAATACCTGTGAAGTTTATAACTTTCGGGGAAAAAATGGAGGATATAGACCTTTTTGACCCGCGAAAGTTCGCCGGTGAACTTTTCGGATAAGAATATCATTTTTAAAAATTTCGGAGGAAACCTTTGAGGTGGAACTATCTTAAACAAAAAAAAATAGACAGGGAAGTTTTGAGGCAGTTCAGGGAAGACATGGGCCTTAAGGACTATATGATTTCGGCCCTCGCGAACAGGGGGATAATTTCTTTTGAAAAGGCGCGCGAGGTATTTGATTCCGGGGGCGCGGCCCCGCTGCCGCCGTTTCTTCTCGGGGGAATGGAAAAGGCTGCGCGCAGGATAAAGAAAGCAATTGAAAAAAATGAAAAAATAATAATATACGGGGATTACGACGTGGATGGTGTTACCGCGACGGTAATTCTGTACAGGTTTTTTACAGAAAAAATGAAATATAATAACGTGGGTTATTACATACCGGGCCGCGTCAGCGAGGGTTATGGTATAAACGAGGAGGCGCTGAATTCAATAAAAAAGCAGGGGGCAGGGCTGATTATAACCGTGGACTGCGGTATAACCGCGGGAAAAGAGGTGAAAAAAGCAGCGGAGGGCGGGCTGGACATAATAGTGACGGACCATCATATACCAGACCCCGTTAGTTTTCCGAAAGAAGCCGCCGCGGTGCTGAATCCAAAGGTATCCGAAAGTTACCCGGATAAAAATTTAAGCGGCGCGGGGGTGGCCTACAAGCTGGCGTGCGGGCTGGCGGAAATGGAAAAAATCAGCATGGGTGATGATTATCTCGATTTCGCCGCGCTCGGCACCATCGCGGATATAGTCCCGCTCACGGGTGAAAACAGGGTCATAGCCCGCGGGGGCCTTAAAAAACTCGAAAAAACAGACAACCCCGGGCTTAACGCGCTTAAGCTGGTGGCCGGGCTTAACAAGGCAAAAAAGCTGGATTCATACCACGTGGGTTTTATACTGGGCCCCAGGATAAACGCGGCCGGGCGCCTGGAGCACGCCCGCCGGGCGGTGGAACTTTTTGTATCGGATGACCCGGGGAAAATAAATAATATCGCGGTGGAGCTCAACGAAACAAACGAGGAAAGAAAACGTATGATGAAAAAAGCTTATGAGCAGGCGTTAAAAATGGTTGAACCTGGTTTTAGGCAGGATAAGGATTTTGTCATAGTTGTTTATGACCCGTGCTGGAGCGCGGGTATCGCCGGCCTTGTCGCGTCGAAGCTCGCGTCGAAGTTTTACAGGCCGTCTTTTGTGCTTACAAAAGACGAGGCGGGAACGGCGCGGGGGAGCGCGAGAAGCGTGGCGGGAGTGGATATATATTCGGCGATTAAGGCGTCGCAACACACTCTGGTAAAATTCGGCGGGCATAAACTTGCCGCGGGTGTCGCGATGGAGGCGCGTAAAATAGGCGCTTTCAGAAAAAGCGTGAACGAATTTTTACGGGAAAACTACGTTTTGGATGACTTTGAGCCCGTCCTCGATATAGACGCGAAAATAACCGGGGAGCTGGCCATAAAAGACCTGAAAATATTCGACAGTATTCAGCCGTGGGGGGAAGGGAATCCAAAACCTGTTTTTTCCATGGAAAAGGCAGGGGTGAGGGATGTTAAGTATTATAAAAACAACACAATGAAATTTTACGCCAAATTCGGCGGGTCTTTTTATAATTTTCTTCTTTTTGGGTACGGGGAGGAACATGAGAAAAAAATAAAAAGGGGGAGTGAGCTCGACGTGGCCTTTTGCCCGGATATCGACACATGGCAGGGCGAAGAGCGGCTGACCCTGAAGGTAAAAGACGTGAGGCAGCCGGAGGGATAGAATCTTAAAATCAAATTGACAGAGAAGTCCGGCGGCCTTTCATGTCGAAGTTTAAAGTTTAAAGGTGAAAACTGAAAATTAAAACTAAA
>CAZHOD010000156.1:813-5037 GCA_964534075.1 uncultured Spirochaetia bacterium | reverse complement strand
CTAAAAAGGTATAAAACAAAAAATGTAGGCACAAAATATGACAGCCGGAAGGATGTTTCGGGAAATTTTTTTACAAAATAACCCCTGTGCGTAGCGTAACTTTTGACCTGTTTTATATGCCCGCGGAAAAATTTCCGCCTGTGGTGAAAAACCTTAACGCCCGGGCCGTAAACTATCTTCATCTTCAGGTCCCGTATTATTTTCAGGCATATGACAGTGTCCTCACCCGGCCAGAACTCCGTGTTGAATCCGCCTATTTTATCCAGGACATCCCTGCGTATTATCAGGTTGCATGAAGGGTAATCATCTACGTACCGCCTGCTTTGCGGCACGTACCTGTACTTATAACTGCCCCCTCCAAGGAAAGAAGAATATATAAGGCCGCTTACCTTCTGCAAAAAAGAGTCACCGGAAGGCGTAACCGCCGGCCCGCCGACTGCCGCGGCGCTTTCGTCGCTTTGAAATATTTCAACCGCCCTTTTCAGCCATTCCTTCGAAGGGTATACATCATCGTCTATAAAAGCGATTATGGAACCCTTTGATTTTTTTATCCCTATATCCCTTTTCTCGCCGGGATGAATATGCCCCGTGGGTATTATATTTACATCAAAAGAAAAATCCCCCAATGCCCCGTTTTCATAATCCGGGAGTATGATAACCTCTATGTTTTTTTTATTGTAATTAAGTTTTTCTATATGAGGCAGCGATTCCCTTATATAATCGTTTATTTCCTTTACCGGTATTATAATGCTGACTTTTTCATCCGCCATTTTACGCCGCCTTATCCCTGTCATAGTACCCGCGTATACGGAGGCGGTAAAAAACCGCCAAAGTATCCCAAAAAATGGTAAATATAACTTTTGGTGTTATATGTCCGTACTTGCCCCTGTAATCCACTACCACGGGCGCCTCGCTTATCCTGAAACCGTTATGATGTATGAGCACGAGT
This sequence comes from uncultured Spirochaetia bacterium, assembly GCA_964534075.1. GTDB lineage: Bacteria > Oederibacteriota > PGYV01 > PGYV01 > CAYTNY01 > CAZHOD01. The sequence goes on along the minus strand of CAZHOD010000156.1, from coordinate 4,088 downwards.
AATTCCAGGTCAAAAGCGTACCTTTTTAAAAGCACCCTGTGAAAAACTTTTTTCAGCACCTCTGCTTTAAAAAGTTTTATCCCCGTCTGGGTATCCCTGAGCGGCAGGCCGAAAAGCAATTTTACTATAAAAAAATAACCTATTGAAATAATTTTTCTTTTTAAAGGATAATTCAAAACCGAATCAGGGTGCCTTTTTGAGCCTATAACAGCGTCAGACCCGGTTTTTTCCATGGTCTTAAAAAGTACCTCAAACTGCCTTGGGTGTATGTCGAGGTCCCCGTCAAGGAACATAATAAGGTCCCCGGTTGCTTTATTAAACGCCTCCCTGAGGGCCCGGCCCTTGCCCTGGTTTTTCCCGAGCTTATATACCTTTATATTTTGTCTGTCTGTCCCGGCCTTCCCCGCTTTTTTATAGGTTTGGTCCATCGAGCCGTCGTCCATAACGATAATCTCGTAGGTTATTCCCAGTTTTCTGAAGTAAACATCTGTCTCGAGTATGTTCGCGGCCGCCGACATTTCCTCGTTATACATCGGCATAAGCACTGATAATTTACGGAATTTCATTTCCTTCTCCTATTATTTCTTCCGGCTCCCCGGCAAGCCGGGCCGGTTTTCCAAAAAACAGGCTTATAACGCTGAAAATCAGTATAAGCACATTTACACAAAACAATATTATGAGCACTTCTTTGAAACCGTCGTGTATGAACCATAAAAGGCCCGCGTAAAGGATTATACCACCGTACATTATGTATATAAACCAGTATTTATGCACTGCCAGGCTGTAATTCTGCACCACATTAAACAAAACAAGCGGAAGAATCGCTATCCCGAAAACCCTGACCACCGGGGCCACGTTATAAAACTCACCTCCGCCGGTCAGAAGCAAAAGCACCAGCTTTGGAAAAAAAACGCAGAATAAAATACCTATAGCGCTTATACCCGCGGTTAAAAGCATGGATTTCCCCAGCATCTTAAAGGTATTTTTTTTAAGTTCATACTGCTCTGAGACCTTGGGAAAAAGCACCATTACAACAGCCCCCGGGAAGAACAGGAAGGCTTTGCCAATTATCGAAGTTACGGCGTAAAGCCCGGCCATTTTTTCCGTCCAGAAATGCTTTACCATAAATATATCCATATAGCTTAAAAAAGAAAACCCCAGCATGGAAAGAAAAACCGGAAGGGCATACGTAAATATTTCTTTTTTTTCTATTATCCTGCCGCCGCTCTTTTTATACTTAAAAAGAAAAGTAATCATAAAAAGCCCTGTTATATAAGCGCTTAGCCCCGCGAAAAAAGTAGTGGAAAAAGCCCCTCTCAGGCCCCATCCTATTTTAATAAACAGGACAAGAAGCCCCAGGCGCAAAAACGCGTCAAGCACAAGGTTCACGCCCAGGCTTTTGAATTTTTGCAGCCCCTGCAAAATCCCCCTTACAACCGGCAGCACAAGCGCCACCACTGCTATGGCCCCTAAAATGTAAACAAGGGATTTATCGTTTATGTTAAAGAACGAGGATACGGGCCCTGCCCCGGCAAAAAACAAAATAAAAACGGCTATACCCAGGGCGAAAAACCAAAAAGTAGTGTCTTTAAAAAGCTGCTCTATCGACCCGTAATCCCCCCTGGCTCTTAAAACCGATGTTTTTTTTACAACCGTCATCTGAAGCGCCATTGCCGGCATGGAAAAAATAATCACCATACCAAGAAGCGCCACAAGCGCTCCGTAAAGCTCCGGCCCGAGTGACCTTGTAGCGTACATATGGAAGGCGAAATTGGAAAGATTTACCACGCTCGACGCTATAAACAAAATAAAAGAGTCTTTTATCAAATAGTCTTTTTTTTCCATTTGCATCCCGAAATACCGTGAATTTTAACAAACATACCGCCAAAAAGGGCGCAGAGCCCGCATCCCCCACTGTTGAAACCGGCTTTATAATATTTTATTTTTTGATTTCAGGAAAAACCGGCCTGATCTTTACTACGCTGTTTTTACTGACCTCGGTCAAATAAATACTGCCGTTGTTATCTATGGCTATACCAAGCGGGCCGTCAAGCAGCGGTTTTCCTTTTTTATTGTGAGCTATTGTGGCCAAATACGAAGGTTCCTCGCCTTTTACGTCATAGACCCAGATATTGTTGCCGCCGGATGACACGCAGTAAAGCCTGTCCTTTGAATCCATGGCGATCATGGGCCAGAGAGGAAAATGCTCTTCCCAGCCTTTTACTTTTATTTCCCCGAGGGGCCGCATGTCCGGTGAAAGTATAACCACTCTTTTATTTCCCGCGTCCGCGACATAAACCCGGGATTTAGAGTCAAAAGCAATCCCGAACACTTCCCTGAATTTATCTTTTCCTTTTCCCGCGCCGCCCACCGGCGCCCCCAGCCTGTTGCCCTTTAAATCGAACCTGTGCAGCCTGCTTGTGCCCGTATCCGCGACAAAAAGTATATTGAAACGGCTGGGTTTTACGTTGCGGGGGCTGTAAAAGCCCGCTTCCTTTCCGCCTATTTGAAGTATAAATTTCCCTTTTGGTGTAAATTTTTGTATCCTGCCGTTCCACGCGTCCGCGACATATACATTTCCTTTTTTATCCACTCCGACACCCGAAGGCTCCTTGAACTCACCCGGCTTTTCCCCTTCCTTGCCCCACGCCCTTAAAAATTTGCCCTCATCGCTGTATTTTACTATCCTGTTATTTTTAAGGTCCGAAACATATACATTCCCGTCATCACTTACGGCTATTCCCCTGGGAGAATTAAGCCGGCCCTCTTTATCTCCTGCCGGACCCCATTCTGCCAGTTTTTGGGCCTTAATATTTTTGACCGGCACACCGCGGCTCAGCTTGGAATAAACAATAACGCCCAAAACAACAAGGACAACAACAATAAGCAGTAATCCACCGCCGCTTTTCTTTTTTTTCTTCTTTTTCTTTTTACTTTTTTTCGTTTTCTTTTTAATTTTCTTTGATTTTCTCTTTTTTACCGATGTTTTCTTTTTTTTCTTTGCCATAATACTCCTCCTATAATAAGTTTACCGACAAGCCCCCTTCTCCCCCTGTGGGACTCTTTTCAGTACCCCCTCGAGGGGCAGAAGGTGGCAAATCCGCAGGATTTGACGGATGAGGGGCGCGGAGTTCAGCTCCTCATCGCCTTCATCCTATTATCTGCCTCTTCCTTCTTCTACTTCAATATCTTTTACCGACAAGCCCCCTTCTCCCACTTCGGGACTCTTTTCAGTACCCCCTCGAGGGGCAGAAGGTGGCAAATCCGCAGGATTT
>CAZHOD010000156.1:0-713 GCA_964534075.1 uncultured Spirochaetia bacterium | reverse complement strand
GACGGATGAGGGGCGCGGCTTTAATGTATGCCTTCTCCTCAGCTACCGAACGGGTTTGTACCCCGCCTCACTTATCCGTAATTGTAAGAATTTTTCCCGCGGAATGGTCAGTGGCCAGTATCTGGCCCGGGTTCATAAAAACCACGCCCACAGGGCAGTTAAATTTCATTCCCTTTTTGTCGGTGTTGATGAACTTTTTATTCCTGCCGCGTAAATCATACCGCAAAACGCGGTGGTTCGCGGAATCCGTTATATAAATCCTTTTTCTTTCATCGTCGATATCAAGGTATGGCTCCATAAGACAGCTATCATATACCTGCGCGTCGTTCCAGCCATCCACCTTAAACTCCCTTACGAATTTACCGTCGAGGGTGAGCGCCTGCACCCTGAAATTTTTCCTGTCCGCGACATAAAGCAGATTATCCTTCCCTACTTTCATACCGAACGGCTCCAGGAATTCCCCGGGCCCTTTTCCGCCGCCTTTTTCCCCAAAAGTCCCTATGTGGCTGCCCTGTGGGCCGAATTTTTCTATTTTACCGTTGCCTGTATCCGCTACATAAATATTCTTTTGGGAATCAACAGCCACATCCCTGGGCCCCCACATTCCCTCTTCGAGCCTGACTTCCATAATAAAATTACCGGTTTCGGAAAAAACCTGCACCCTGCCGTTCCATGTATCGGCCACGTATACGGTTCCGTCATCCGCGACATCT
>CAZHOD010000155.1:0-5055 GCA_964534075.1 uncultured Spirochaetia bacterium | reverse complement strand
ACTACAACCATAACATTTACGCCGACTTCAACGTCGACCCCTACAAACACACCCACAAATACGGATACGCCGACATATACGCTTACAAGCACACAGACAGTGACAAACACCGATACAATAACCCCTTCATCCGACACCCCGACAAACTCGCCCACAGAGACTGTTACGTTCACATCGACGCCGACTTACACCGCGACCACCACAATAACATTTACAGCCACATCCACGGATACCAGTACGCCCACGCCGACCATTACAATAACAACTTCGGCGACATTCACCCCGACATCCACGTCTACCTGGACATATACGCCCACGTATTCGGCTACGCCCACGCGGACATCCACATCCACTGCCACGCCCACGAATACAGATACTCCGGAGTATACAAACACTAATACGCCGACATTTACGCCGACTGACACGGACACACCGACTTATACGGTGACAAACAGCGTGACATTTACGTTTACAAGGACGCTTACGCCGACGCCCACGGCCAGTTATACTGACACACCGACACTTACAATAACTCCCAGTATAACCTGGACGAATACGCCGACTTTCACTTATACAGTTACGCCTACTGCCACACCCACCCTGACCGTAACCCCGACAAGGCCTCCTTTCCCTTATATAATTACCATAGGAATGTACAATGAGGCAGGCGAGCTTGTGAGGGAATATACAAGGGAGAGCACGTCTTCCGGCATAGAGGACGTAAAGATTAAGGTGGACGGTGAGGAGGGCGTTAATGCCGTAACCACGGGACAGGAATTTGACATAGAACTTCCGGGAGTAGAAACGCCGCATTCCATGGGAAAAGGAACCACGATTTTTACTCTTGACCCCAAAAACGAGCAGGGGCAGAACCTCAACAGCGGATCCTATTTCATAAAGATAGAGCAGACTGATAAGTACGGGCACAAGGACGTTTTTGTAGACAGCATGACGGTTGTGGAAGATGAAGAATATATTGAACTGAACGTGTTCAACAGCGCGGGCGAGCTCGTAAGGAGCATGCGCGATTACAGCAAGACAGCAGTCGGGCAGGTAAAGGTGGGAGTGGCGCCTGATTATGTTATTTCCGCGGATACCGGCGGGAAAATTGATATAAACTTCGACGAGGCCGGCCAGGTGATAACATGGAACTGTAAAACAGACGACGGCAGGGCAGTAGGCACCGGCGCCTATGAAATCCAGGTTGTAGCTAAAACAGGAGACAGGGGAGTTGTAATTGCGTCCAAAACCGTAACTTTAATATATCAGCAAAAAGAATTTCTGGAAAGCGCGAAATTTTATCCAAACCCCTTTATTTCAGCCGGGGTTGAAACAGCCACCATAGAGTGGAAATTTATGGATGGTATAACGCAATCCGGGATAATGAATGTTTACATATATAACATGGCGGGCGAGATGGTAAGGGCCCTCGATGCCGAACTTTCCGCCGGGAGTGTCGAGTGGGACGGCAAAAACAGCGCGGGAAACAGGGCAGCGCACGGGTTTTATGTATGCGTGCTGCGGGGCGTAAATGCCGAAGGGCATGTAAACGGGCTGAACGTAAAGATAGCTGTCATAGGGGACACCACCGGCGAGATGAATAATATACAATAAAATATCAAAAATCCAACAAAAAAAAGACGGTTACGACCCGCCCCATACAAAAAATGAATAATCAAACCCCTGTTTTTTACGCCCGCGGACAGCGCGGGTGCGCTGTCCCCACAAAAAACGAATAATCAGATGTTCCTGTAGGGGCCGACTTGTATGTCGGCCCGCAACGCAAAGGGCGGACATACCGTACAAACACTTCGTGTTATACCACTACAGGCACGGGTCCGCCCCTACAATTACGTTTTGTTTTTGTAGGAATAACCCTGTGCCTGCCTGCCGGAGTTTTAACGCAGGTTGGTGGTTGTCCGGTTTTTGTATTTTCGTTTTTGGGCGGACACATGGGTCCGCCCCTACTAATACGCCACACTTCCTGCCGCTGCAACACCCTCTCCCTATCCCTCTCCCGTCGAGGGAGAGGGGGAAAAACAAAAGGACGTAACATCCTCTCCTTCGACAGATTCTTTTCAGTACCCCCTTGAGGGGTGAGAGGATGTCGTTTTTTCATCAGTTTTTGTTATCCTCCACCTTCTATGGGGGAGGATAGAGTATGTTACAAGCGGTTTTTTTGCTTTTTTTGCCCCCTTTAACATATAGAAATGTTGGCTTTGGTAGTTTTAAAGCCTTACATTTCTTATCCTCTGTGAGGAAAGGGGGATACAGGGGGTTTTCTTTCTTATCCTCTGTGAGGAAAGGGGGATTAAGGGGGATTTTTGGAGGGGGTTAAGCAGAAGCTAAACAGGCCGAAATATAAATTAACGCGCGCATGAGAAATGTGGGTAACAGACAATGTGTGGTTGTCCGGTTTTTGTGTTTTTATTTTTGGGCGGACACATAGGTCCGCCCCTACAAATACGTTTCCTGCCTCGTTTTTATACGCAGCCATAAAGGCTGCGGTTACCAAAAACACTATCGCACTTGGTAGCCGCGGGATTTCCGCAGGCCGCGTTCATCCCTTCCACGTTTTTGCGCAGCCTTCCACCTACGCTAAAGCTACGGCGGACAGGAAAGGCAGCGTCTACTTTTATTTTTAACTTTCAGTTTTAACCTTTAAGTTTTCAGCTTACTTGCGAAGCTGCCAATCACTCATATTTTTCAACATCCGGCGGGAGGGACTCGACAAAACCCTGCTTTTTACCCGAATAAAGCCTGTACCCCGTTACCTCGAGTACATTGTCATCGTTGTCGCTGGACGCGAACCCCACCCCCGCCGCGTACCAGTATTTTTTGAGTTTCAGCTTACCGTCCCCCTGGTCAATGAGCGCCCTTATATGGTAAGCTTCAAGTTCCCCTGCCGCTGTTTTTATTGTTCCTTTTTTATCAACCTCGAACTCAGCGTAAATATCCCGCGTTATTTCGATGAACCCGAATATTTTTGTCTTCCCCTTCCCTTCATACGACCATTTCTTGCCTTTCTTCAGCGGGAGGGAAAGTGTTTTCATTTCCGGTATTATGTCCACTGTTATCGAAAAAGCCAGAAACGGGAACCTTATTATCCTGGCGTAAACGCCTCCGGCTGTTTTCCTCATCATATAACCCACGTCGAAATACGGAACCTTAAAATAAAAATATTCCATTCCGTCTATTTTTTCCTTTTCGGTTACCCGTGTTATTGACTTATAAACCTCATCCTCTCCCCGTTTATACGCTTTATAATACCAGGTGTTCCCGATGTGCAGGGGAAAATAATTTCCGGTGTTGCCGGACGCGGACAGGCCCCGCGGCACAGCCGACGCGGCAACAAAAAACAAAACCAGCGCGGCTGCCGTGTTTATCTTTCTTTTTCGCATTTTATTTGCTTCCTATGAGTATCTTCGGAATCCTTATCGTAGGCTGGGCATCGGAAACAGGCACACCCTGTCCGTCTTTGCCGCAGGTTCCCACCTCGAACCCGAGGTCAGAACATACAGCATCTATATTATTCAGGACATCCGGGCCGGTGCCGAGCAAAGTGGCGTCCCTTACCGGCGCTCCGGCAGTTCCGTTTTCTATCAGATACGCCTCTTTGACCTCAAAAATAAACTCCCCGGTAACAGTATTGACCTGGCCCCCGCCCATGGTCTTTATAAAAATACCTTTTTTTGTGTCTTTTATAAGGCCTTCCGGCGCCCCTTTACCCGGCGCTATCATTGTATTCGTCATCCTGGGAATTGGCCTGAACCTGTAATTTTCCCTCCTGCCATTTCCTGTCGGGCTTGCTTTATCCTTTAACGCCGTTTCCCTGTCATAAAGGTAATTTTTAAGCACGCCTTTTTCTATTAATACTGTTTTCTGCGCTTCGATGCCCTCGTCATCAAAAGAAAACGACCCCCTCATATTCGGAAGGGCCGCGTCATCGACTACCGAAACAATATCCGAAGCGACCTTTTGCCCTTTTTTCTCGGCGTAACCGGACATGCCTTTCTGTACAATATCCGCTTCGAGCGAATGCCCCACCGCTTCGTGTATAAGCGTCCCGCCCGCGCTCGAGGAAAGCACGGCCGGCATCTCGCCCGATATTTTTTTGTCCGTATCAAGAAGGCGCGCGGCGGAAAACGCGGCCTCCTCTGTCTTTCCCGCTATCAAATCCCTGTTCATGAGTTCATACCCCGCGTATTCGGAGACCGCCCTGTAAGCCGTTTCTATCCTTCCTTCGTTCGCGGCTATGACAAGAACAAGAAAAGTTGTATAAACCCTGTTTTCGCGGGAAATATGCCCTGTGTCGTTTATCACCTCTACTTCCTGAAGTTTTTCCGAAAACGTGAGGTTGACCTGCGACACCCGGCTGTCCACCCCTCTCGCCAGGCTGTTCATCTCCCTTAATATCTTTATTTTTTCGGAAACCTCCACGCTGAACGGATCTATTGATATTTTATTGGTGAAAAGCGGTTTTTTTTGAGTAAAACAGTGTGGAGCCGCCGCGGGCGGGCCTTTCGCGAACGTTTTTACCGCCTCCTCGAGCTTTTCCTCTTCGTTCACATACGCGTAATAGGTCTTAAAATCCCTGAGCCCCCTTGCTCCTATCCCTGAATCGATGCCCGACACAACCTTATCGACTTTGTTGTTCTCAAATGTAATTATTGTAGAGGATGTTTTTTCGGAATATATGTCCCAAATGTCGAACCCGCAGTTTTTAAGCCTCGCCGCGGCCGCTGACTTTGCCTCAGACATCTTTTTCTTTCTTTCCGTTGTCCAACAGGGCTGCCAGGGACCAGATTACTGTCACTGCCGAAAAAAGCAGTATAAAAATAAAAATTATGTTCGCGCCGTATTTTATCATGCCGGCGGCGCTTAACGCCCCGGTAATCGCGAAAAATATGATTAAAAACCAGTACATACAACCCTCCGTAATCTCTCCTTCCGGAGAGGAATTATTACCGCATCTTTTCCCGTATCCTTGCCGCGCCGCCCTTCTTAACCGCGTCTTTTGCCAGTTTATCAGCCTCCCGGTTTTTTTCCCTCCTT
>CAZHOD010000154.1:0-5081 GCA_964534075.1 uncultured Spirochaetia bacterium | reverse complement strand
AGGTATCGTTTATTTTTTTAAAATGGTCTATATCCATCATCATCACCGCCATGGGATTGCCGGACCTTTTTGACAGTTCCATATGATATTTCAGCTGTTCGGCTATGTAACTTTTATTATAAAGCCCGGTGAGCGAATCCCTGTTTGCCCTGTCCGTGAGTTTTTCCGTTTTTTCCGTGAGAAGATTCAGAGATTTTCTAAGCGCGTTTGTTATATCCCTGTAGGATATAATTCCACATAGGCCATCCCTTTCTACAACCGGAATTCTCCTTACCCTGTTGAGCGTCATTAGAATCGCCGCTGACTCGATGTCTTCATCCGGTTTTAATGTCAGAAGGGGCGCGCTCATAATATCCTGCGCCGGTTTTTCCGTCATTTCGTTTTTATACGCCAAAATTGCCCTTATAATATCCCTTTCCGTAACTATTCCTATGGGCTTTTTCTCCCTGTTTACTATGACAATAGCGCCCATCCTGTGATTATGAAGGCGTTCCACTATAGCCAGCAGGCTTTCCTCCTTTTCGGCCGTAAGCACTTCCTTTACCATTACATCCTTTACTTTAATATTTTTCATAATCAACTCCCGCCTCTGAATAATGATAATTTCATAACCATAAGGCCTTTTCTTCCGCAGGGGCGTCCGGTATTTGATATTTCCGTTTTCGGGCGGACACACGGATCCGCCCCTACAATATTTTATACGTTTCCGGCCGCCGGGCCGCCCAATTATAAATTTTCTCTTGTTTCATCATACATAAAAACAAGAAACCCGCAGGTCAGGGGAAAAGTAATCAACACCCCTATGCCGGCAAGCTGCGCGCCGAAAACATTCAAAAGATTTAAAACAATTACCGCGCCTATATGCGCGAGAAAATCGTTTTTAAGCGCCGCTGAGGCGGACGCGGAAAGCGCGCCGGTTATTGCCATATCATCATAGGCAAGATAAAAGACCGCGTAAACCCACAGGGCCATTATAATAAACATCGGGATTATTAGCACAATCAACCCGGCTGCCCATCCGGCCAGAATAATAATTCCCAGAACAGCAAGAAAAAGGGTTTTGTCTATATAGGTAAAAAGGCCCTTAATATCCGGTTTTTCGCCCCGGTCAATTTTTATAAACACGCTTCCGAGGCCCGCCCACATTACCGGAAAAAGTATAAGGAACGTTATAGAGCTTAAAAACAACGCTAAAACCGACGCCCCCAATAAAAACAACGGTTCTTTTTTACACGCGTTTATTGTCCTGTTAACGGGCCCTGTTATGTTCATTTTTCACCGGCCTTCATTCTTTTTTTGTATATTATTCCGGCATTTTTCACGTCTTTTTTCACCTGCGCCGCCAGTTTTTTATGAGACCTGAATTTTTTTTCTTCCCTTATTTTTTCCAGAAAAATAACCCTGATTTTTTTATTATAAAGGTTCCCTGAAAAATTAATAATATATACTTCCAGCAAAAGTTCGCCTGCTTTTTTTAATGTCGGCGCCGTACCTATATTTGCCGCGCCCGCGTACCTTTTCCCCCTGTATTCTACGGCAACGGCCCAGACACCGGCCGCGGGCATCATGTCCCCTGGAAGTTTAATATTTGCCGTCGGGAACTCAAAACCAATATTTCTCCCTTTTTCCACCCTTCCCTCTATCGAATATTTCCTGCCCAGCAGCCTTTCCACTGTCTTTATGCTGCCGCGCCTCAGGCAGCCCCTTATGCGCGTAGAACTTATCTTTTTCCCTCCGGATTTCACGTCCGGTATTACCTTAAGCCTGAAATCATATTTCTTGGCAAGTTTCTTAAGCAATGAAATATTTCCCCTTCCCCCTTTACCAAAAACAAAATCCCTGCCAACAACCACAAATCCCGCGTTAAGTTTTTTTACGATTATTTTTTTAACAAATTCTTCGGCCTCCATGGGCGCAATTCGCCGGAAATCCGGCATAAGAAGGACATCGGCCCCAAAATCCTTGAGCTTTCTTATCCTTGTGTCCAGGGGTTTTATTAACATGGATTTTTCGTCTTTTTTCAGGAATGAATCAGGGTGGCTTCGGAAGGAAACAACAACACTTTTGCCGCGTATCTTTTCAGCGCGCCCGACAAGTGTTTTAAGGAGTTTAATGTGGCCCCTGTGCATACCATCGAAAACCCCGACAGTTACCGCGGTTTTTTGGGAAAAAGCACTGAAACCTGAAAATGATTTTAGAATTTTCATTTTTGGGCTTTTTGACGGGAAAGCTGCCTGTTAACAAGTGAAAGTACCAGAGCCTGCGCCTGTTTCAGGGGTTCTCTTACTACGCAGCCCGCGGCGTACTTGTGCCCGCCCCCGTCAAGCTTGCTCGCTATAGCGTTTACATCGATGCCGTATTTCGACCTGAAACTTACCTTGATTGTTTTCGGCCCGTATTCCTTAAAAAGTACGGCGACGTAAAGGCCCCGTATGGCCCTTATGGAATTGATGAAATTATCGGTCTCATTGTCTTTTGCCCTCGTCTTTTTGAACATACCTGAAGTAAGGACACTCCACCCGACCTTACCCTTTATTTTAAGCTTCGACAGCATATTCATCATTAGGGCCGTGCTCTGCCTTGTTGTGGCGTAAACCTCCGATGTAATATCGACAGGGCTGGCGCCGGCCTTTAAAAGCTCGGCCGCGGCCATATGCACTTCGGGGGAGGTATTTGAATAACTGAACGAGCCGGTATCGGTTATTATAGCGGTATACAGCCCCATCGCCGCGCTTTTGTCTATTTTCCATTTCACCTTTTTCATAAAATGAAATAGCTGGAAACCCACGGCAGGCGCTTTTGGCTCCACGATATTTATATCCGCGTACATTTCGTTGCCCATATGATGGTCTATGTTAATGGTTTTTTTCGCGTTTTCCGGCTTTATTATGCTGCCGTGCCTTTCCGCGTCGGGGCACTCCAGGTATATAATAAGGTCGTATTTTTTCCTGACACATTTTTTTGACTGTACTTTTTCCGCCATTGGCAGGAACTTATAAATACAGGGCATGGGGTCCCTGTTTATAAAATCCACTTTTTTTCCCATTTTTGTAAGCTTATTCATAAGCGCCAGCCCCGAGCCTATGCCGTCGCCGTCAGGGTTTCTGTGGGTTACAAGAAGGATAGTACCCGCTCTTTTAAGCAGGTACGATATTTTTTTCGCTTCCCGGTCAGTCATCTTCTTTTTCCTCTCCGATTGTTTTTAGCAGATTCAGAACTCTTTGCCTTTCTTCGGCCTTTTCATCCGGGGAAAAAACCAGTTCCGGGTTGTATCTCAGCCTTATATCCGCGCCGGCCTTTTTTCTTATAAAACCCGCGGCGTTCTTAAGGCCGGCCAGCGCCGCCTTCCGTTCCTTTTCCCCGCCGACAGCCGTAAAATAAACACGCGCTGTGCGCAGGTCATTCGTAAGGCTGACCTCATTTATAGCGACCAGCCCTACACGGGGGTCCTTGAGCTCCTTCATTATTATCGAACTAATCTCTCTTTTTAACAGGGACTCTATTTTTTTCTTCCTTATTTCACGCATTTTAATCCTCTGCCTTAACGCGCCGGCAGTTTTGCCTTTCCTATATTATTTCTATGTCTTCCCTTATAATCTCAAATCCGTCCCTGCTTTTCTCCATAAAGTTAAGTATCCTGCTGAGAGTGGAGTTTATTATTTTTTCATCGCCGCTTAAAGCGGCCGCGGCTATAAGGCTCCTCTGCCATTTTTCCCGGTACCCGGCCTCTATTACCGATACATTGAACTTTTTTCTTATTTTGTCCTTTAATTTTTTCACTATATACCTTTTATGTTTCAATGAACGGGACTCATTAATGTAGATTTCCGCCTGTAAAATCCCTATTTTCATAACTGCCTTACTTTTTGCACTTCCTCATAAAATAACAGCTGGTCGCCTTCCCTTATTTCCTTGAAATTTTCCAGGACGATACCGCACTCGTACCCCCCCTTTACTTCCTTCACGTTGTCTTTAAACCTTTTCAGTGATGTTATCTTTCCTTTGAATACTTCCCTGTCCCCCCTCATTACGGATACCAGGGAATCCTGGTACGCTTTGCCTTTTCTCATATAAGAACCGGCTATAACCATACCCTCGCTTTCTACTTTAAATACCTGCCTTATCTCTGCTTCCCCTATCTTTTCCTCTCTGTATTCCGGCTCGAGAAGCCCGGCCATGGCTGCTTTGATCGAGTCAACTGCCTCGTGTATTATGTGGTATGTTTTAATTTCCACGCCCTCTTTTTCAGCCAGTTCCCCCGCCGCCGGCAGCGCCTGCACAAAAAACCCTATTATTACGGCTTCTGAAGCGTCGGCCAGGAGGACATCATTTTCCGTAATGTTGCCGACATCCTTATGTATTATATTTATGGCTATTTCACTGTCCGCGGACATCTTCGTAATCGCGTCCGAGAGCGCCTCTATTGTTCCTATGCTGTCGCCTTTGATTATGAGCGCCAGCTTTGTTTCCTCGCCCTTTTCTATTTTTTTATGAAGGTCCTCAAGCGTGGTTTTTTTCTTCTTTTTATCCTCGGACAACCTGCGCAGCTCACTGCTCCTTTTCGCGGCTATCTGCCTGGTTTCTTTTTCGCTGTCCAGTATCCTGAATTTGTCCCCGGCGTTAGGGACGCTCTCGAAGCCCAAAATTTCCACCGGCATTACCGCCTTTGCCTCTTTTATCCTTTTCCCGTGGTCATCTATAATGGCCCTTATTTTTCCGTACGTATAATTCGTAATAAACGGGGCCCCGGCTTTTAATTTTCCTTTCTGAAGAAGCACCGTACCCACAGCGCCTCTTCCTTTATCAAGCCGGCCCTCGATAATAACGCCCGCTCCTCTTGTATCCGGGTTTGTCTTCAGTTCCAGCATTTCCGCCTCAAGAAGGACCTTTTCCAGGAGCTCATTTATCCCGTTCCCTTCTTTCGCGGATATGGCGGCTACCTGAACATTTCCTCCCCAGTCTTCCGGCACAATATTATGCTTTGTAAGTTCCTGTTTTACCTTGTCCGGGTTCGCTCCCTCTTTGTCTGTTTTATTAATAGCTACGATAATCGGTACGCCGGCGGCCTTCGCGTGGTCTAT
>CAZHOD010000153.1:0-5103 GCA_964534075.1 uncultured Spirochaetia bacterium | reverse complement strand
GGGGTTTGATTTTTTGGTTTTCGAATCTTCGTATGGAAACATCCTCGAGTATCCATCTGCCCTCTGCCCATTCCCCTTTTTTCGCGTCCAGCCGTTTTTCAATCCCGAAATTTTTGTCCATTTCTATTATGCATACCCCTTTCATAACACCCAGAAGGCCGTCAAAATGGCGTATATAAAATATCCTTCCCCGGGAACCGAGTTTTGCCAGGTGTTTCTGTACCCGGTTGGCGTCAGACTTTCTTTTTTTTATGAGAGATTCCTTGATATATTTTGCCCGGTCAAAAGCGGGGGAAGCCATTGTTTCATTGAAAATCAGCGATAAAATGCTTATCGATAAAGCGAGCAGAAGAACGGGAAGCATAACCCTGTAAAAACTTATGCCGCACGCCTTCATCGCCATGAGCTCGTTGTACCTGTTGAACTGGCTGAAAATAAATAGTATGGAAAGCAAAAGAGCGAAAGGGGTCGCTACGGCTACGAGGTAAGGGGTTTTGTATATAAAATAAGCCGCCATAAGGGAAAATGAAGGTTTGTATTGAACCATAAGGTGTATTTCGTCCAGAAAGTTCGAAATGGTAATAATCATCAGGATACCGGCAAGTATTATAAAAAACACTTTTAGTATTTCTTTTAATATATATTTGGAAAGTACCTTCATTTTCCGCGCCCTTTAGAGGTAAATTTTCTTTTAATTGCCGGAAGGTAAAGCCCCGCGAAAAGCAGGGCGCCTGCCCCTACAAGAAAGATGTTGGGAAGCCAGGCGGCCAGGAAATGGTCCATTTTACCGCGGTAACCGTAATTCTGGCCCAGGCTGAGAAGTATATAGTATATAAATATAAGGCCTATGGAAAAACTGATGCCGGTTATTTTGCCGCCTTTTTTTGTTAAGAGCCCGAGTGGTATCCCGACGAGAGTAAACGCCACGGCGGCAAACGGAAGGGAAACCTTTTTATAAAGCTCTATCATTATCCAGTCTATGTCCTTCTTGCTTTCTTTTCCTTTTTTCGCTTCTGCCATTAGTTCTTTTATGGTCATTTCCCTGGCGCCTTTAAGGTTCCTTCCGGACGAGCGGCTCCTGAGGACGCCTTTTATATCCAGGTCGACATAATTGGTATCGAAATTTATCTGGCTCATTTTAGCGGGGTTTGTGTAGGAGCCAATCTGTATCAGGCCGTCATTCAGCTTAAGGGCTATTCTGAGGCTGTCCGGGTCGGATATAAGTTTCCCCTTATCCGCGAGTATAACCTCCGGGGGCGCGTTATCCTGTGTGCCGGCCTTGCCCGGTTTTACGAACACAATAACGTTTTTTAAAGTGTCCGTTTTATTGTCGCGGCCGCCTATATAAAAAACGTAATTATCAAAATTTTTTATAAATGTGTGCTCCTGTATAAGCACGCTTGAACGTTTTTTTACTATATCATGGTAGAGGTTTTTATAGGAAAGGTTGGCGGCGGGCAGTATGGAGTTATTGAAAAAAATCATACACGCCATTACAAAAACAGAGAGCGCTACACCGGGCAGGGCTATATTACTTACTTTTATTCCCGAGGCCTGCATTCCGTAGTATTCATTATCCTGAACCAGCCGGGAATAGGTCAGAAGCACGCCCGCCAAAAACGCCATAGGCACGGTAACGGCCACTGTGGACGGGAGAAGCAAAAAAAGCAGTTTTATTACCGTGAGCAGGTTTATGCCGTATTTTATGACAAGGTCGCTCATTACAAAAAGGGAATTCATTATAAGGAAAAAAGTAAATATGAAAAACCCTATAATAAAAATAAAGAAAATTTCTTTTGTTATATAGCGGGAAATTATTTTCATTTTTTACCTCTTCCCAGGTAGTCGCGGCAGTAATCCACTTTTAAAGATCGGACTTCTTTTCCGGATTTCATAACGCTTAAATATCCTACGGTTTTTATCGAGGAAAACAACCTGCGGATCCGGCGTTTTTCCCATTGCTCGTTCCGGAAGAAAAAACAGTTTTTCCCTTTTAACTCAGCATCATCCAGCCAGAACCTGTAATTTTTCGAGGATTTGTGCCGGATGGGAACGCGGACCTCCGGCCGGCCCTTCATATAAAAGGCCAGCAGGCTCGCTTTTTGGTAATGCCTTGCCCCTATGAAAAAGTTTTTGCCCCCGTGGGTTTTGATGAGTTTATCTGCCTTGCGGGCTATTGTTTTATAACCACGGGCCTTTTTCAGCGGATGGAATTTTTCCGGAACGGGCAGAATTGAAAACGCCGCGTGCAGGTACACAACGGCCAAAACAAGGAATCCCGCGGTATAAACCCCGTGAAAAATAAGAGGGCGCCCGTAAAAGCGGGAGAATAAAAAACGTGTGGCTATGAAAAAAAGCGGTAAAAAAGTAAAAGCCGGCCAGTTCGCCTCTATTTTTGTGAAAAAACTCAAGATAACAAACGCGGCGAACGGCGCCGCGAAAATAAACGCGAGGAAAAAACCGGGGGTAAAAGCGGTTTTTTTTATTTCTTTTGTAAAAGATATAATTATAAACGGGATAAGAAATACCGAAATAAGCGCGGCCTGGCCGCCGATAAGTTCGAAAAAGTATTTAATATGGATTCCCGTGCTTTCTCCCCGTATTAGAAGGTATTTAATTGTCGCGAAATTATGGGTTATGTTCCAGTAAATTACAGGAAAGAGTGATGCTAAAAAAAACAACGAAAATAACAGGGGGCCCTTTATGTGTTTTTTCGGATAGCGGGACGCGATAAGGAAGATGATTACAGCCGGATATATAACGGCCAGAGTATATTTGGACATAACGCCAATGGCCAGTATGATACCGGCACCTGCCCAGTATTTGTTGTTTTCCGGGTTTTCTATAATAAAAAGCATTTGATATATAAACAGGGCGTAGAAGAAAATCATTACTGTATCATGTATCATGAGTACGGCTCCCACGGAGTAAATAACCGATGAGTTGATAAAAAGCAGGTTGAAAAAGCTTTCTTTATCCGATGATTTTCCCGGGTAAAGTTTTTTATATATAAGTACGCTCAGTATCATGGTAAAAAGAGAGAGGGTTACCGCGCCCAGCCTGATGGTAAATACCGTGTTTATTTTGTTAAAAAGGGTAAAAATCCATATAACGAGCGCGAGTACCGGCCCCTGCTCATAATAGCCCGGGGCAAGATGGCGGGACCACTGCCAGTAATACGCCTCATCTCCCAACAGAGGAAACAGGTTGATGTATATCAGCCGCAGCGCGGTAATTATTGTTATAAATATTATTATTGCTTTTTTATAGTTCAACGGTTCCTCCTGTTATTTAATCAGATACATAATAAAACAGAATCGCCTTATAAACAAGTGATTTTCTGTTGTATTTTTATCAGGAAAAAGGATTAATGGGTAAATAAAGCATGTTTATATCATAAAACCGGTCTTACATAAAGAAATAAACCGAAACTTTTCAGGAAGCTATTTTGTCCAATAATATTGAAAGGGTAATTAAAGATAAACGAGGAGACGGCGATAATATAATAGACTAAAAAGAATAGTGTGATATAATGAATTCGGTATACGGGCTCAGTTTCCGTATGCCGGGAAATGTTCTTTGTGCTATTTCCCTTAAAAAGCCCCCTTAACAGGGGGCTTTTTTATTAATTTTAAAACATCTGAAGAAAAGAGATGAGGGTGGACGGGTCAAAAGAATGTATGGTAGCGGGAATGGGGCTTACGCCGAAGTCTTATGATTACGCTTCAAAAACAATAGCCGGGCTTCGCGATAAAATGGGGTTTAAGATCCTGGCGCTTGGCGGGGGAGGGTTTGTGCACCCTATGCTTGGCCGCAACTGGGGCGCGCAGATTAAAAATTTTCTGGAGCAATAAAAAATCATAAAAAACTCTTGACAAATAAAAAGAACATGGCATAATTGTAATTGAGAATCAATTTCAATTAGAGGCGCGGGCATGATGAAACCGTACGAGAAAAAGTTCAAAGAGTATCTGAGAAAAAAAGGCCTTAAATTTACCCCTGAACGCAGGGAGATACTGCATACAGTCTGTTCTGCGTACAGCCATTTTGACGTGGAAACGCTCTGTGAAAAACTTAAAAAAAAGGGCAAAAAAATATCGAGTGCTTCAGTATACAGGACGATGCCGCTTTTACTGGGCAGCGGGCTGGTAATAGAGAGCCTGCGCTGCAACGGGAAAATTAATTACGAATATATTTACGGGCACGGGCACCACGGGCATATGATTTGTATTAAATGCGGCAGAGTAATAGAGTTTCAGGAAAAAAAGTTCGACGAACTTGAAAAAGAAATATGCAAAAAATACGGTTTCAGGCCGGTGGAGTATAAGATAGGAATAAAAGGGTATTGTAAAAACTGCCGGCATTAGTTTTTTTGAATTCGTTTTTATTAAGCGTTTTAAAAATCAGCTTTCCGGTTTTTAGACTAAAACAACGGAGATGACTAAAATGAAAAATTTAAACCAGATGTCACCGAATGAGGAAGGGGTTGTATCCGATATCAGGGGCGGGATGGGCGCCGCGCGCCGCCTTGAGAATATGGGAATAAGAAAGGGGTCGAGGATAAAAAAGGTATCGACTCAGTACATGAGGGGTCCGGTAACCATACAGGCGGGAGGTTCGCAGGTCTCCATAGGGCACGGTATGGCATCCAAAATTTTTGTGGCGGCCGGTTAAAATGAGAAAAATACTTTTGATGGGAAACCCGAACGTGGGTAAGAGCGTTGTTTTTTCGCGCCTTACAGGGGTAAAGGTAATTACATCCAATTATCCGGGAACCACGGTCGAATTAGCGAGGGGAACCGCCAGAATAAAAAACGAGGATTTCGAAATAATAGATGTGCCCGGCGTTTATACCCTCGAGCCGGAGAGCCGGGCGGAGGAAGTCGCGGTGAAAATGCTCGATGAAACCTTTCCGGATGAAGAGAGCAAAAAAAACAACCTGGTGATAAATGTGGTAGACGCCACAAATCTTGAGCGCAACCTGAACCTTACTTTTCAGCTTATAAAGAAAAAGGTGCCGGTTGTCGTTGCTCTGAATTTCTGGGACGAGACAAAGCATAAGGGCGTGGTGGTCGATGTAGAAAAACTCGCGAAAAGGATCGG
>CAZHOD010000152.1:0-5157 GCA_964534075.1 uncultured Spirochaetia bacterium | reverse complement strand
TACAAGAAAATACAAAATTATTTTTACTCCCCCGCGCTTTTAAGCATAGGCCGTTCCCCGTAAATAAAATTGGCTTGCGCGATTAGAAAAGGGGATGGAAACTTCAGATGGAAACTTCAGTTATAAAATCCTTGACAGGAGAGGAAAATAGTATAAAATATCCCGGATTGTTAATTTTTAATTAAGGTTTTGTTAAGAATTATTCCGATGAAGGCGGAGGTGGAATTATGTTCAACCTTGATGAGCTTTTCGGCAAATCGCCGTTTAAACCGCTTTATCAACACATGCAGAAGGTAAGGGCCTGTGTGGAAAAATTACCCGAGCTTAAAGAAGCGTTTCTTTCGGGCGATATTGAAAGGCAGAATGAGGTGTTCGAGCATATTTGCAAGCTGGAACATAAAGCGGATATAGTGAAGCAAAATATAAGGAATGACCTTCCCAAGAGGTATTTTTTGCCTGTAGACAGGGGGGACCTGCTGAATTTTCTTAATTCACAGGATTCCATAGCGGATGCAGTAGAGGATGTTGCTGTTATAATAACTATCAGAAATACCAGGCTTCCGGAAAAATTAAAAGAGGAATTCGGAAAACTTTTCGACAGAGTATATAGTACCTGCACTGCCGCGTTTGTGGTTTCAGACAGGATAGACGAACTGACCGAAGCCGGTTTTGGCGGCTATGAGGCGGCAAAAGTAACTGAATTGATTGAAAAAGTAGGCGAACTGGAATGGCGGGCGGACAAATCCCAGATGAACCTTTCAAGGAGCCTTTTCAGTGTGGAGTGCGATACTGACCCGGTGACAGTGCTTGTGATAGACAAGATAATAGTAAGGCTGGGTAAACTCGCGAATAACGCCGAATTAACGGCGGACATGATGAGGAACCTGCTTAGCAAAAAATAATTCCAAAAGGAGTTCCTGATGGTCACGGTAAATTTTATCATAATTCTCGCCGTAATAGTGGCTTTTTATGTGGCGATTAATATAGGCGGAAATGATGTCGCGAACGCTATGGGGACGTCCGTAGCTTCAAAAGCGGTGACCTATAAACAGGCTGTTTTAATAGCGGCTATATTCGAGTTTTGCGGCGCGTTTTTCGTGGGGTCTCACGTTACAAATACCGTTAGAAAGGGAATGCTGGACTTAATGGCGTTTCAAAAAGACCCGGATATAATAATTTACGGCATGACCGCGGCTCTCATAGCCACGGCTGTATGGCTCAGGATTGCCACGCATTTCGGCCTACCTGTATCGACATCCCATTCCATTGTGGGGGCGGTAGTGGGTTTTGGAATAATCGCAAAAGGTTTTTCCGTGGTCAAGTGGACAAAAATAATAAGTATTGTTTTTAGCTGGATTATTTCCCCGTTTTTTGGGGGGATAATAGCGTTTATTCTGTTTACTTTTATAAGGACATATATTCTGGAAACAAAAAATCCCCTCAACAGAACAAGGGCTACTGCCCCGTTTCTTGTTTTTATGGTTGCTTCTATAATTGTGTTGTCTTTGTTATATAAAGGCCTTAAAAATCTTAATATGGATATGCCGCTTGCAAGGGCGCTTCTCATAGCGCTGGCTGCGGGAGCCTTAGCTTTTGTTGTCAGTAAATTATGGATTAATTCTCATTTCAAGCGGGCGGCCGCGAATGGAAATATGAATTACGCGAGAGTGGAGGATATTTTTAAAGTGCTGCAGATTCTGACTGCCTGTTATGTCGCTTTCGCGCATGGCGCCAATGATGTTGCCAACGCTATAGGCCCGCTTGCCGCGGTGCTTTCTGTCAGCAGTACCCACAAAATCGCGACCATGGTCCCGGTACCTATGTGGGTGCTCGCTATGGGGGGAGTAGGCATTGTTATCGGGTTATTGCTTTTGGGGGCAAGGGTTATGGAAACAATAGGAAAAAAGATAACCGAAATTGTACCGAGCAGGGGGTTTTCAGCTGAGTTTTCCGCGGCCACGACCGTGCTTATTTGTTCCAAGCTGGGAATGCCTATATCAACAACGCATACTATAGTCGGAGCTGTTATAGGGGTTGGGTTCGCCCGCGGAATCGGGGCGCTGGATTTAAAAGTGATAAAAGATATAATTAATTCATGGTTCATCACCCTGCCTGCGACGGTGTTGTTTTCCGTCGTATTTTTTAAGCTTATAATGTTTATCAGGATTTAAGGGCATTAATCAATATAGAAATAATTCTTAATAAGCATCCCAAAACAATGGTGTTGAGCCTTATCCGGATGAGTTGGTTTCACCTTCACTGCCTGTGGACAGGGCACAAAAGGTTTTCGGCCGTGTTTAAATTTATTTTTGGTATTATTGTTTTGCCTTTTTTTGTTTGGCGCTGCCGGTTGTTTCGGTTGGGCGTGATATTATGTTGGCGGAAGCCGGCTTAACAGGCAGTTTGTATGTTTTACCCGATTTTTTATCTTTGATTGTAATTGACTCTGTTGTGACTGCGGAAGTTATTTCTTTTTTTGAAAGGCTTTTATGCCTTATAGCCGACACTATCACGGCCGCTATAACCGCCGCGATTATAATTATTAGCGTTATTATAATTGCCCTGCCGCGCCCGCGGGGCTGTGCCGGCTGCTGCCCCGGCCCTCGCGAGCCGCTTTTTTTGGGGGGGTTCTTTTTCCGTGCCGGTTTCTTTTTCTTTTTAATTTTTTTCTTTTTACCCATGAATAGCCACCTCTTTTCATTTTAATTTTATCTTACCTTTTTTTTAATTTATGTCAAGAAAAAACCATAGAATGTTTTTGAGTAAGAAAAGTTGAAAAAGTTATTATTCCGGACGAAAAAACGCGATAAAAACACGGAAGATTGGATAGTAGGTTTTTTGTTATTTTAAGCGTATAAATACTTATTGACAAAAAAATTATATTTTGTTAAACTTACTAAAACATTAATAAATTGGAAGTGGTAATTATGAAAGAAAAATTAATAGGTATAGGCGCGGCCGCCAAACTTTCGGGGCTATCAGAGAGGACATTGAGGTATTGGGAGAGCCTCGGGCTTATAAAACCCGTCAGGCTGCCGTCAGGCCATAGAAAATTCAGCAAAACAATGATAAAAAAAATAATCGCGATCAAGGGGATACTGGAAAAATATAATTTAAGGATAAATGACCTCATCACTTCATCTAAATTCCTTCAGGACGATATTTTGAAGGAAAATGTGGAGGCTCCCGATGTTTTTGACCTGAATATTGCCCTGGATTCCGAGATATATGATCTGGCAAAGAAAAACAAAAGGCTTCATCCGATGACAGGGCTGCCTGACACGCTTTTTATACACCAGGAGATGGCAAGAAGATTGGATGACAACGCTAAAGTGGCGGTTTGCTATGTCGATATGAAAGATTTTAAATATTTTAATAAAAGATACGGCTACGATAAAGGAGACGCGGTATTAAAGTTCCTGGCGGGTATTATATATGACATTGTAAAAGAAAACGGCGAGAAAAGTGATATTGTAGGGCACTGCGGCGGGGACAATTTTGTTATTATAACCACGCACAGCAGGTACAGTAAGATTTGCGGTGAGTTGATTAAAGCATTTGACCTGCTTGTTGAGCAGCATTATGAAAAAAAAGACAGGGAAAACGGTTATATAGTTACTAATACAAGGAGGGGGGAGGAAGTAAGGACCCCGATAATGACACTTTCTATAAGCGTTGTATGGAACGTAAAGAGAAGGCTGTCTCATTACGCTCAGGTCGAGGATATAGCGTCGGAATTAAAGCAGTATGCCCAGAGGTTCCCTAAAAGCGAATACGTAGTTGACAGAAGGAACAATTAAAAGTTTTATCTTCCGTTTGTTTTTCTCCTTGCGGTTTTTATATCCGATTCAATCCCGCGCCAGTTCGGATTAATTTCTTTTACTTTTAAAAAAGCGCTCAGGGCTTTTTTGTAACCGCCCGCGGTAAAATGTGCGACCCCGAGATTATACCACCCCTTGTCATATGACGGGTTTATCGAAACAGATTTTTTATAGTGTTCAACCGCCTTGGAATAATTTTTCATATAAAACATGGAATTGCCCGCGTTATATATAAATTCATGGTCTTTGGGATCCAGGGCAGCCGCTTTTTTAAAGTACTTATATGAGAGCGGGAAAAATTTCTGCTCTTCAAAAAATACGCCGGCGGTATTGGCGGATATCGCGTAATCCTTCAGGTATAATTTTTTTGTTTTCGCGTCCGCTGTATATCTGTCCGGGAAAAAAACCCCCCTCAGGTTATAAAATTTCCATATGTTTTTAAGCGCGGTAATATATTTTTGTGTGGCAAAGTAATAATCCGAAGGAACCGCCCTGTGTACCAGGCCTTTTGGCATTATTTTGACGTTATTCGAAAGCGCGTTTTTTTCAGGTTTGTTATAGGTGAAATATACCGGAAATCTGGAATAATTGGCCAATATTAAGTAATTGATTATTTTTCCCGTAGATTCGTTTCCTATTTTTTTTGTTTTGATAACCGGTACGGTTATATCGCTGTTTTGTCTTTTTATATTATTGCGTACCCATTTCATCGGTAAAAGCGGGGTGCCGATGACCGTTACGTCAGGGCGGTAATGTTTTACGAATTTCAGGTACCATAAAGGAAAAACCACGCCGTCCCCTACAGCGAAAAGGATTGTACCGGGATCCAGGGAGTTAAGTACATTTTTGTTGTAATCATGCGCGAAAAAATATCTGCTTTTATTGTTTTCCGGGTAAAAACAGGCGATTTGAGCGGCGGCCAGCGCCGCTATGAAAAAAAGAGACGTTTTTTTCCGGTTTAAGTTAAGCCTTTCCTTTAAAAAAGAAGAGATAAAATAAATGCCGATTCCGGACAGCATGGAAAGAGGAAAGTACGCGGGAATTATGTAATTCTCAATAAGGTAAAGTTTGTCTTCGGAAAGATTAAGATAGAAAGAAACAACCAGCCATAATAGCGCGAGGGGCGCCAGCAGGAAGCAGAACAGGGGCCTGTTTTTTTTAAAAACAAAATATCCGCCTAAAATCGACGCGAAAAATCCGGCGTACAGAAATTCGCGGGCGGAAGAGGAGAAAAATTTTAATGCCTGTTGAACCGGATTCATAACCGAGCGCGCGATTTCAGACCGCACATACTGCCATCGGGTTAAAATTTTCAGGAAATTGCTTAAATTTGTAG
>CAZHOD010000151.1:0-5195 GCA_964534075.1 uncultured Spirochaetia bacterium | reverse complement strand
TTTTGAAAAACGCCGCTATAAGAAGGGCATAAAAAGAAAAACCTGCTATACCCTGCGTGGCCAGCACCTGGAGATATATATTATGCGTTTTTTCAGGTGTTCCGTTCCACTCGAGCTGCCAGTATATGGGGTAACGGTAATAAGGGAACATCACCTGGAAAGTGTCAAGCCCCGTTCCCAGCAGGAAATGGTCCTTAAACATCATTATGGCGCTCTTCCATATATACAACCGAGGGGTCAGGATTACCCCCTCGAGCGAAAAAAGCCCTTTGCTCCTTTCCCATAACATGGCAAAAGCGTCGCGGACAAGCGGAATAAACAACGTGCTGACAAGCACGGCGCCGAATACCGCGAACCACCATTTATTGCTTCCCAGTATCCTGTTCCCCAAAATCAAATCAGACGAGCGGCCCGCCATGTTAACGGCTATGAGAACCGAAAAATATACCACGGCATAAACAACCGCAAGGACAACAGCAACCACGATAACGCCGCCTGTCAGCGCCGGCGCCCCCTTCGCTGCCGCGCTCCTGATAACCCCCGATATCACGGGGAAGAAAAACATAATAATGCCGGCAAGAATTACCGCGCTTACTATACGCGGTATTTTCTTTCCGCTTAAATATTTCGGAAATCCGGCCCGTCCGCCTCGTTCACTGACAAAATTTGCCAGCTTAACGGCGAAAAAAACAGCGGCGGTCATACCCAGAAAATAAAAAGTCACTATCTGGCTCGCGAAACCCGCCCTCGATTTTGTGAGGAACTGGGCGGTTATCGCTATAAAAAGTATGAATAGTATAAAAATTTTCGCCCCGTTGTTTTCCAAAAACTTTTTTGCCCCGGGAAAAGCCCCTCCCACTCCCCGCAGCGCGCCCGCGAAAACAAGCGTTATTAAAAAAACAAGCGCCGGATTAAACCCCTGGCTGATCGAGGCGTACCATGACAGCAGCATTACGGGAACGCTCATAAAAAAAACCGCGGCCGGCAGTTTAAACCTGCCCGCCACAAGGAACAGAACAAATAATATGGGTATTGCCTCCACAAGATAGGCCGCGAGAAAATTAGGGTTTCCCAGGGTCGCGAAAAACCTGTCCGGGCTGTAGGTTTCCGGGTTCCATTTGACAAAATCCCAGCCGAGGTTCTGCGCCAGCCCGTAACCCGCTGTTATGAACGTGGCCGCCGCGATAACAAGCAGTATCTTATAAATGGTGTCGAAGCGCCGGGCGAAATTTACGATTATATAAAAAAGAGCGAAATAATTAAGAACAGTCAGTATTCCCTCGTAATCCTCGTAAACCCCGTATACTGACACGAGAAAATTAGCCGTTATAAAAGTAGCAACAATCGATACAGCCAGAAAACCAAGCAGCGGGAAATCAAAAGCTGTTTTTATAAACTCCGCTTTCTTATCCGCCACGGCCCTGATGAGCCACAACGCCATGATGAGCACGGTAAAAAACCTCAGGGAAAACATTTTATTTATTTCAAATACGTCATTTGCCCTGGTATAAAAAATTACCGGTAATATCAGCACAACCGCAAGTATTGACAGCTCCGCTCCTTTATCAATATATTTTCTCATGGGCATATTATTTATTTAACCTCGATAAAGCCCCGGCAGGGCCTGTTTTTAAATCTTATACCTGTCCGTGGAATTTTTAAGTTCTTTTACAAGGGCATTAAGTTTTTCCACGCTTAATCTTACTTCGGGCCTTAAGTCTTTCTCGTTGTTTAAATCTTCCTCCAGTTTCCCGCATATAACAAATATTTCCTCTGCCGCTTTTTTTTCCCGGGCTACCATATTTTTCATGTTACCGATCATTTTATTCAGTGAGTCAGCGAGGTGCAGAAGGTCGTCGCCTTTCCTGAACCTAACGGTTACTCCAAGGTTTCCTTTTCCTATTTCCTCGGCCACCCTCTCTACCCTGTATATGGGGCCGGCTATTTTATGGGACAGAAAAACGCCCGCTGCGCCAAAAATACCGGCAAGTATAACCACGGGTATGATAATAATTTCCGTCGTTTTTACCAGGATATCCCCGAGCTTCGCGGAAACTTCGGGCACCATAACAAATTCATTAAGAACAGAGTTCCACACAATATAAAAAGTGGAAAAGGTCACCACAAAAACGCTGACTAACATTACCGAAAGTATGATAAAAAGGTACTTGAACTGAAATTTTTTATTGATTATATATATACGCCTTTTATTTTTCATTTTTATGCCTCCGGTCAGTATTTTGAGTATATATTTCCTTTTATATCCGTTTCCGTGGAATTGATATACACCTTTCCGCCCATCCTGTTAAAAAACCAGCCTGTTCCCGCGGATACCGGCCCTTCCCCGCGCACAGCCGAAACAGTAACTGTATTACCGCGTGGCGACGCGTGGCTTGGATATACAGCTTTTACATAGGGAACATCCGAGCCTATGCATTCGGCAAAAGCCGGATCATCGTGCGGATCAATGCTCGAAGGGTTCTTTATATGCAAACCGTAATAAATCGAAACAGCGGACCTTAACGAAGACAAATTTCCCAGCGTCGCCCCGAGATTTGCCTTTTCAATAAGTTCCCCGTATTTCGGTATTGCCAGGGCCGCCAGTATTCCCACTATAGCCACAACTACCATCAGCTCCAGCAGGGTAAAGCCTTTGTTTTTTTTCACTTTCACATCCCCCCTTTTTTTCTATTTGTAAACCGGGAATTTACCGCACAAATCTGATGTTTGTTTTCTCACTTTTCCGATTGCCGCTTCTTCGTCCTTGTTTTTCAGGGTTTCATCAATCCATTGGGCTATTTTTTCCATCTCAGGCTCCTTCATTCCCCTTGCCGTAACCGACGGTGTCCCCACCCTTATTCCGCTGGTTACAAAAGGGCTCTTGTCATCAAAAGGGACTCCGTTTTTATTTATTGTAATACCGGCTTTTTCAAGGGCAGTTGCCGCGTCCTTTCCGGTGGGCCCGTCCGGCCGCAAATCAATGAGCATCATGTGACAGTCTGTCCCTCCTGTCAATACATTATATCCCGCGCTTATAAGGTTTTTTGCCAGCGCCCTTGAATTTGCGAGCACCTGTTTCTGATAATTTTTAAAATCTCCGCTCATAGCCTGTTTAAAACACACTGCTTTTGCCGCGATGGCGTGCATAAACGGGCCGCCCTGGATTCCGGGAAAGACAGCGGAATCTATTTTTTTCGCGTGTTCCTTTTTACACAGTATAAGCCCTCCCCTTGGCCCTTTCAGGGTTTTATGCGTAGTGGTAGTCACAAAATCGCAGTACGGCACGGGATCCGGGTATATCCCGGCCGCTATAAGCCCTGCGTAATGGGCAATATCCGCCAGCAAAAGCGCCCCGGCCTCATCCGCTATTTCCCTGAATTTTTTGAAATCGATCTGCCTTGAATAAGCGCTTGCTCCCGCAATAATCAGTTTTGGTTTCGTTTCCTTAGCCGCTTTTCTTATCTCATCGTAATCAAGAAAATACGTATCCTTATTTACAGGATAGGATACCGCGTTATAAAGTTTACCCGACGATGATGGTGCCGCCCCGTGAGTTAAGTGCCCTCCCGCGGCCAGGTCCATTCCCATCAGAGTATCACCCGGCTTTAAAAACGCGAGGTATACTGCCTGGTTTGCCTGGGAGCCGGCGAGCGGCTGTACATTCGCGTGCTCCGCCCCAAAGAGCTCCTTTGCCCTTTCGATTGCCAGATTTTCCACCTCGTCGCAGTACCGGGTCCCCTGGTAAAACCTTTTCTCCGGGTAACCCTCCGCGTATTTATTGGTAAACACAGAGCCCTGCGCCTGCATAACCGCTTCATCCGCGTAATTTTCCGACGCTATCATAAGAAGGTTGTTATTGTTTCTTTCAGCCTCCTTTTTTATGAGATCCGCTACCTCCGCGTCTGTTTTTTCTATATATCCCGTATGATCCATCTTATCCTCCGTTAGTATTGATATCTTTCAGCCTTTGTTATTTTTTGAAGCGCTGTTTTTTTCTGTGTTTTCTTTTTTATTATCAGTTTCGCCCTCTTCAAGGTAAAAATCATGTTTTTCATTAAACTCCTTCACTGCGCCGGGAGCGAAAATAATGTCATAAAGCCATGTTGCCGTAAAAACAGCCAGCCCGCCGTAAAAAATCCCCCTTGTAATCCCCGTGTTCCTGTCATCGGCGTCGTGCGTAATCACGTCCATTACACTCAGGCCCATAATTATTACCGACAGTATCTCGGCGCTTAAAAGAGATATGCCCCTGTCTTCGTCCCGCGCGTAAAGGTGCCCGGAACCGTGCGTTAAAATGCCCGGAAAAAACGCCTTCTGGAGGGCGACACACGGGTCCAGGGGGCTGACATATGTTTTAACCTCCGCGTCCCCGTCTGTCATATAGGTCTCCTCGAGCCAGCTCGACGCGGTGGTTGTGTGTTTCACATACCTGACCTCTGCCCAGGGAATGGATATTTCCTTACCGTTTTCAAGCGTAACTTCCAGGTAATATTCGTCAAAGCCCGTAACATCCGCCTCAAAAACCTGCTCATCCTTTAATATGATCTTATCGGCGCTTACTGCCGAAAAAATAAAAACCGCGCATATAGCGAATAAAACCGTTTTTTTCATCTTCACTCCTTAAATTATTGCCGCTTTTTACCGGCCCTGCGCGTACTTATTCCGGCGGTAAAAATCCGCTGTAACCCGCCTCGATGTCCTTTGCGAGCAGTTCCGCCAGGCCCGGGCCGGCTGTAAGGTCCTCATTTTTTCCGGAAATTTCCCCGAATGTACGGATAATTTCCCTTTTATCTTTAAATTTTTCTCCTATTACGGACTTTATTTTGCTGTTTACGGTAATTATCAGCCCGGCGTCCAGCACATATTCTTTCCGCAGGGGCTGTGATTTTAACTCACCTTTGATTCCGATTTTTTTCAGCTGCTCGGCTGCCTCGGGTTCTGCCGGCACACCCGGAAAGGCCATTACTCCGGCGCTGATTACCTCTGTCCCGTTATTTCCTTTTTCTTTAAGGGCTTTTTTAAGGCATTCCGCCAGGATAATACTCCTGTAGGTATTTTTCGCTCCTACAACAAGTATCATATTCATTATAAAAGAATTATAAAACATTGGTTGAAAAAGGTCAAGAAAGATATACTAACCTGTCAACGCCAAATAGAAATGTCCGCTTTTTCGCTAAATAGAAATGTCCGCTTTT
>CAZHOD010000150.1:0-5216 GCA_964534075.1 uncultured Spirochaetia bacterium | reverse complement strand
TCGAATTCGGGCGGGGCAATTTCAAGGAACTTTTCCATAATGTCGTTTTTCTTATTACCCCCGCTTTTTATCATCTGTATAAACCCGCTTATTCCGGTTAAGGGGTTCCTTATCTCGTGCGCGACGGCCGCCGCCATTTCTCCCAAAGTAATCAGCCGGTCAGAATGGATAAGATGGTTATATAAATATATATTCTCTATTATCATGGACGCCTGGGCCATTACGTTATACAGCCAGCTTATCTCTTCGGGGGCAAAAGTTTTCTTGTCTTTCTTTTCCCCGATAAACCATACCCCCTTAAGCTCGCTGTCCAGCGAGACAGGCAGGCAAATTTCCGCTTTGTATTTTTTCATAACCTCCGCAATTTCCTGCATATCCGGCAGATTTTTCCTGTAAGACGAAAAGTTTATTTCTTCCTTTATGTTTTTTAAATAAATAGTCCGTTTATTTTTTTTCAGATATTTGATTAACGGCGCGTTCTCTTCCATAACCCGCGCCCCGTCCCCGGAATCCCCGTAAAAAACATACGCTTGTTTTTCCCTGTCCCATAAAAAAATATATGAGTTTTTGATTTTTAATATTGACTTGACATTCACAATGACTTCCTTCAAAATACTTTCGACATTTTTAAGTGTACGAATCTTATTTATCAGGAACTGAAGCAGCACCTGAAAATCATAGTGTGATATAAAAAACATCTTTTTTGTGAACTTGTCCAGTACTTTCAGCGTGCGTTCTATTGTCAGGACAATAAAAAACGTCAGGATAAAATAAATTAAATTTTTTGGCCATCCCCCGATTCCGATAATATCCGTCATCCTGTCCGCGATAAAATAAATCATTACTATTATAACAGCTGTTATCCCGTACATAATAAATCTTTGGAAAAGATCCCGAAAATTCAAAGCATTATGGGAAAGTATGGCGTATGTTATTATTATAAAATAAACAAGGGTGCCATATGTTCCTATCGGATATACGTCCAGCCCGAATATATTCAGCAGGTTGGTCGCTCCGAACAGGCACGCTACTGCAAGCGCCGCCAGAAAATACTCAAGCTGTTTTCTTTCGGATGATAAGACGCTTTTATCTTTAAACCTCTTTATAATAATAAAAATCGCGCCCCCGCCTCCCAGGAGTAAATTTATAATAAAAATTATATAAATAAAATCCGGAACGGGCACAAACCCCTGCCCTTCCTTGAAAACAACCCCCCCGAAATTTATACCCGCTAAATTCATAATCACCGAAACGGCCGTAGCGGTTATGAGAAAACCGTTAATAATCCTGAACGCGCGCAAGTTGTCATAACGTGTAAGCGCGCCGGACATATTAAACATTAAAACCGGGAGTATGAGTAAAAACGGCCTCAGAAATCTGGACACCATTTCCGCGCTCACCCCGTCCTGCAGGCTTTTTAGCAAAAAAAGGTCCAGCTGCCATACCGCGGCGGATAAACTGAAAAGAAAAAGCCATACATACAGTTTATTTCCGGCGTTTTTTATTAGAGGAATAATCGCGAGTATAAATATTCCCGCCGCGCTGATAAGCGTACTTGATTTATAGATATCCATTTTCACTCCCGCGTTTTTTTCTAAAAACCAGCAAATCGTCATATCCTCTGTATAATTTTTTTCTGTCCAGCAACCTCATATTTTTTCCCGAAAGATATTTGATAATCCTCCCGGCTTCAAACTCGCCGTAATACCTTTTATGGAAAAAACCCAGGAATATATTGAGAATCCCGGCCTTTAAATGCCTTAAAGAAGCGCGCGCTGTATAACAAAAACCTTCTTCCTTATAAGTAAGCGTAAGCAGGTTGATTATATTTACCGGCCTGTGATGCGCTATAATCATATAACCCCCGCCTTTAATTACCCTGCAAAATTCATCGAGTGTTTTTTGTTTTTTCCTGAGCATAAACAACGAATGCACATTTATAATCACGTCGAATTCACCGTTCCTGTAAGGAAGTTTTCTGTTGAGATCGCACTGTTTGATGTTTATTGTGCCTTTTTTACCTTTCTTTATTTTTTTTCTCAACAGCTCAAGCATGCTCCCGGAAATATCCACGCATTCCACCCTGTATCCGTGACCGGCAAGCTCAATGGAAATTTCACCGGTACCGCATCCGGCGTCAAGTACAGCGCCTCTTTTTATTTTTTTTCTTATAATCCTCACTATTTCCCTTTTCAGGACAAGATATGGCTTATAATATTTTGTGACGCCGTCGTATGAATCCGAATACGCGTCCCAGAACATTTTATCAAGTTTTTCCGGCAGCACCAAGCTTAACCCCTTCTTTAATTTTATTGTTTATTTCTTTTATCAGTTTTTCTATATCTTCTTTCCTTCCGTTGGAGAGGTAACTCCACGTTTTCTCAAGAAACGGGCCGGCTTCCATATTAAGCGCTTCCACAAGAATCGAAACATCGTCGGTTACTCTTGTGGCAATACCGGCCTTATTGAGCCTGTTCGAAAACCCGGCTGTTATTTTGATTATTTCATCAAACTCTCTGTCATGCAGCTTGAAAGTCGGCATACTGCGCCACAATTCCTGAGGATAATAATTTTTAATTGTATAAACCATACCTTTTTTAACGTACTCATCGGTATTCTCGAAAGAAAATCCGTATTTTCCATGGTTGAACAGCCATTCTGTATGCGGCAGCGCCCCCGGCATGTTTACTATCACAGAAGACGGCCTTGTTTCTGTCAAAAGTTCAAACGTCTCGTCTATGGTTTCTTTTGTGTCAAAAGGCGCGGGGACAATAACGCTTGCCACCGCCTTAATTCCGGCGTCCCCGCACATATTCAGAGCCCTTTTTATCGCGCCCGCTTTAACACCTTTATTCATTGCTTTATCCAGTATATACTGGCTGCCGGATTCCACCCCGAAAAACAAAGATACACAACCGCTCTGCTTAAGCAGGGCACAGTCTTCGGCAGTGAGCCCCCTTACATGCCCGAAAGCGCCGTATTTTACCTTCAGCCCTCTTTTTATTATCTCCTTTGCTATATCCCTTTTAAGTTCCGGCGGGGGGTTTGATCCCGCGAACCTGAAAACATTGGATCCATAGCGGGATATAATATATTCCATATCATCGACTATATTTTCCGCTTTTCTTACACGCCAGTAACCGCCGCTTTTATACGGGTGCAGGCAAAAACTGCATTTATTCGGGCAGCCTCGGGACTCGTCGAGCATAAAAATTTTAATTTTTTCCCTTTCGGATACGGGGTAATAAATATTACTGTCATATACCGGACGCGCCAGTTTTTCAAGGCTCCCGATTCTTTTAACTTTTGTCCCGGCTATACCTCCGCTGTTTTTTCTGTAAATAAGATTGGGTACATCATTAATATCGATTCTGCCGTCCGCGTATTCCGCGAGTTTTACAATTGTTTCTTCCCCTTCTCCTTCGGCCAAAGCGTCAAAAAATTCGCCGTAACCAAAACGGTAAATATTTTCCCCGAACCAGTCCACCTGGGAACCTCCGCCAAATATCTTAATTTTTGGAAATTCTTTTTTTATTATTTCCGCCATTTTTACGCTGGATACAAACCCCTCGCCTATCCAGAGTTTGAACCCTATAACCCCCGGGCTGAAATCTTTGATTTTTGGTATTATCTCATTTTGTGTGAATTCCGTTATTCGCCCCTTTTGAAAATCATTTATTCTGTCATCCATATTATAAAAACGTTTTAAAAGGGGCTCCGGCGGTATTTTTTTCTTCCTGTGAAAAAAATTAATTTCGCTGACAATTTCGTTTATTTCCTCCCTGAATCCGTAAGGAAAAAACCATGAAATAATGGAAGGGTTCGCGTAATCCAGGATAAGCGGGATATGCCCGTTTTCCAGCAGAGCGCCGGCAAGATTCGCGAGGCCGTTGTCATAGTAAAACTCCCTCAATGTGGCCGGGTAACCCGGATAGTTTATCAGCATAATCTTAGCCACTTAAATATCTCCCTGTTTTTAAATCCTTAAAATTATACTGGCGTTATTTCCGCCAAGCCCGAATGAATTCACGACAGCAGTCCTTATCTGCTTACGCTGGGCCTCATTGGGCACATAATCGAGATCGCATTCCGGGTCCCTATTAATGTAATTTATTGTCGGCGGTATATAACCGTATTTACCCGCTAAAAGAGTCGCCGCCGACTGCAGCCCGCCCGCGATTCCCAGCGAATGGCCTATCATCGATTTTACAGAGGAAATTTTTAGCCCGGTTGAATGCCCGTCAAAAACCCGTTTTATACCGCGTGTTTCCCTGATATCGGAAATCCTCGAGGAGCTTCCATGAGCGTTAATATAATCAACTTCGGTTTTTTTTATACCCGCGTCGCTTAAAGCCAGGGCCATTGTTTTTGCGGCCTCGTTCCCTGTCTCATCCATTTTATACATACTTATGGACTCGGAAGTATTACCGTAACCTATTATTTCGGCGTATATTTTCGCGTTTCTTTCACGCGCGCTTTTCATGCTTTCCACCACAAAAATCGCGGCGCCCTCGCTTAAAATATAACCATCCCTTTGCCGGTCAAAAGGACGGCTGGCTTTTTCCGGCTCATCGTTTTTTTTGGAAAGCGTCCTTGACATACAAAACGCCCCCATTATAGAAGGTGTAATGGGAGCTTCCGCTCCGCCGCATATAACGGACCCTGTTTTATTGTATTTCACGAGTTCGTAAGCGTGGCCGATAGCGTTGAGGGAAGAGGAACACCCCGTGGAAATGGTATAATTTCTCCCCTTTATCCCCGTCATAATAGCGATATAGGCGGCAGCCGCGTTTGGAAACGCGCCCTGCACCGTGAAAGGGCTCATTCTTTTAGGGCCTTTCTCCTGCAGTATCTTCACCTGCTTTTCGATAACCTCGAGCCCGTTGACACTGACGCCTATTACGACAGCCATATTGTTCACGCGGGAATCATCGACTGTTATGCCCGCGTCCTCCATGGACATACGCGCGGCACAAACCGCGAGCCGTGAAAAACGGGACATACGTTTTGCTTCTGAATATTTAATATATTTTTCCGGATTGAAATCAGGCGCTTCTCCCCCTATTTTTGTAGTATATCCGGATGTGTCAAAAAATTTTATTTTTTTTATTCCCGAAACTCCGTTGAGAATCGAATGCCAGTACTCGTCCGCGCCTGAGCCGTTCGGGGCAATAACGCCCAAACCGGTAATTACTACTTTATTCTCGGTATGTCTC
>CAZHOD010000149.1:0-5226 GCA_964534075.1 uncultured Spirochaetia bacterium | reverse complement strand
AAGTAAACGTCAAAGATGCTGAACTTGTCGAAGTATAAGTGGGGGTTGCCGAACCCGTCGAAGTCGGAGATACTGAGTCTGTCGAAGTATAAGTCGGTGTAAAAGGCATTGTCGGCTGCCTGCTGCTTGTTGCTGTTTGGGTTGTTGTATTTGTAAATGTAAATGTTCCTGTGGGTGTAAAGCTGTTAGTTGGAACCTGTGAGTTGGTCGCTGTAAATGTACTTGTAGGGGTGGCTGTATCCGAAACAACCGGCGTATATGTTGGTGTAGGGAAAACCGTTACCGAAAATGTTGTTGTGGACGTACCTGTATAGGTGCAGGTTGCTGTAAGTGTTGCTGTAGGAGTACCAGTACTCGTAGATGTCCCGGTTAATGTAATAGTCCGGGTTGGCGTGTTATTATATTTTTCAGATATTTGAATCGCATTAATAATTCCTGTTCCCGCCGAAGAACTCATCGTAATATTAAGCTGCCCGTCGCTTACGGTTACTGCATGTGTTTCGTCATAAGCATAGTCATTGCCTACTTCCGCATAAATATCCAGATTGTCAATTATAGTGTTGCCTTCTATCATAACATCGAACACCCTGTCCCCTGTAGAGCTCCAGTATATTTCCGCGAATTTAAGCGTTACTTTGTATTCGCCGTCAGGTATGTTGTCAAAAGCGTACGCGGGATTCCCATACCTTTCATACTGATAGAGCGTGTCATCCTCGGTATTCTCTATTGCTGTGCCGGAATTATCAGCGATACTGCCATTTTCATATCCCCACGCCCCTGCTGAATAAGCCTGGTCAGCGAGCCATGTATAACCTGTAACCCCCGAAGTGTACTCTCCGCCAGCGCAGTTTACCCGTATGGGTGTAAAAACCGGCGTCTTCGTAACTGTTGGAGTAATTGTCGGCGTCGGCGGGGTTCCGGTAACAGTTGTTGTCAGTGTTGGGGTGAAAGATGCCGTAGGGGTATACGTGGCATTGGTATTTGTCAAAATATAGAAATGAAAAGCCGAATTTTCCGGTACAATATAAGAAAATGAATTGGAATTTATAACAGGATCAGCCCTTTGGGTAATATTATAACTCGTATCATCAAAAGCCCATGCTTCTGCATCTGTATAATTCACCGTGCTGGTTATATTAACATCGGCAACCTGCTGCGCCCCCGACCTGTTAAGAACTATAAGATGCAACCTGGTTTCATCCCCCTCTTCAATTGAAGCGTAAACAGACATGGCGGCAGTATCATTCGATTCGCAATAAACTTTTGTGGAGCCGTACGCGGAATTTTCTCCGTCAAAATTACGGAATAATTTATATGCGGCCGAATGATAGGGGCCGTATACCCATTTAAACATTGTAGCTGCATCAACTCCGTATTTTCCGAAAATCCCCAGCGCATCAGCCTGCGCTATGCCTCCCGAATAATTATCGCCTCCACCAAAAGCCCATTCGGTAATAGCGAGCTTTGTTCCCGGATAATATGTTTCAATATCGTTTTTAATTTTTGTTATGAGCGGAAACCCCCACATTTTATGTTCACCCAGCCAACTATTCTCTCTATACGAAGGATCCCAAAACATCCTTGGAGCGTGCATTCTGGCAGTTTCACACCCAGAACCAGTACAGGAAGATACCGTTATTCTATCATGGCCCGGGTCATTATACGTAAAATTCGGCCCTTCACACGCCTCTGAATAATAGTGAATGTCGATAAAGTCAATTAATCTTCTGCCTTCCGTAACCTCAGCCGCGGCCATTTGCTCAAGAAACCACGATACAAACCATTCATGCGACCCTCTTACGGATTCCCAATCCTGCCCATCCAGTTTTTCATAACCCGAGAACCCAAAAAGCACCGGAGAGAATATCTCACAGTACGGATCAATATCTTTTACCGTTTTAGCAAGATCAATGGTTTTATTTATTAATTCGGAACAATATACCG
Source organism: uncultured Spirochaetia bacterium (assembly GCA_964534075.1). Taxonomy (GTDB): domain Bacteria; phylum Oederibacteriota; class PGYV01; order PGYV01; family CAYTNY01; genus CAZHOD01. The sequence continues at coordinate 3,282 of CAZHOD010000149.1, read as the reverse complement.
AATTCGGATGTATCCTTGGATGTGTACTATCCCATAAGGCCGGCTCATTATCAAGGGAATAGTATTTTATCCCGGTTTCTGTCGAAGCATTTCCGAATGTATCTACTAAATAATCTACGAATTCATCCATATAAACATACCCATCCGATGAATCAGGAGGATATTCAAATGCGATCCCTTTCTTGTTTACTACCTCTTTCCACCTATAAGAAGGCGCTGTCTCACCCGCAAAAACCTCGCCGTTTTTATCAGCAGCGACATACCCGGCCATCTGAACACTAATAATGGATTCGGCATTTAGTGAAAGAGAATCATTGTGAAAAGCGACTGGCAAAGAGCCTGCAGAACTGCATACCGTTTCGGACAGATTATACCATCCGGTGCACAACCACCAGTCGCTGAAATTATTATAATCTGTACCGGCGTGCGAAAAATTTGTTTCCCAATTATAACCCGTTGTCCGGTTTCCACCAAACCTTCTCAGCGTTAAGTTTTCTCCTCCTTCCATATCCTCATTCGCCCCATATATTAGCGGGCTTATGGCGGAACGCTCTGCGGAAGTATCTATTTCTACGTTTATTCCCGCCAGGTTGCCTGTTAAAAAAACATATACTATCAATACCGCTATCTTCTTCATAGCTTCTCTCCCGAAATCATTGTTTTTAACCGGACACACGTGGTTTTATGCAAGCGGTTGCATAATTAATAATACAAAATCATTTTCTTTTGTCAAGCTCTATTTGTTTTTTTTGTGGATTTAAACATTAAAATAATTTATTAAAGTTAATTTTTCGTATATTTTCGGAATTATGCTGTTTTTCTTATTATCAATTCCGGCTTAAACTTTATGTTTTCCCTTTTATACCCGTTTTTCAGTGATTTAAGTACAAGGTTGAAAGCTGTTTTTCCCATTTTCACAGCCGGCTGGCGTACTGTTGTAAGCCCTATATGCTCTGCTATATCAAAATCATCATAACCAATTACCGCCATAGTTTGTGGTATTTTTATTTTTTGTTTGTCTGCTTCTTTTATTAAGCCCGACGCGAACCGGTCCCCGGCAGCGCAAAAAACCGCGTCCGCATGTTGTTTTTTCATAAATTTAAATATCCTGGCCGACTCATCGGGATAATAATGGCTTCCTATTTGATAGACCAATTTTCTGTCAAAATCAATCTTTCCTTCTCCCAGGGCTTTTTTATACCCGGCAAATCTCTCATTACACCATTCATAAAGCCCGCAGGTACCGACAACAAAGCCTATTCTTTTTCTTTTCTTTCTGATTAAATACTTTGTTGCTTCAAAGCTTCCTTCTACATTATCTACCGCTACCCTGTGCCCGTATCCTCCCTTCCCTTCCACAAAAACCAGGGGTATTTTTGATTTTTCATAACCGTTCTCAACCTCATTATCGTATATGTTTAGCGTTATAGATATTACAGCATCGGCTTTTTTTTCATTTAATATCTTCCGGAATATTTCGGATATGTGCCTTGTATCTCTGCGTACTTTTATTGTGTGTTTACTGGCTGTAAATATTTGAAGCCCATAATCGGTATTTATCAATTCTGTTTCTATTCCTTTAAGAGCATTTATTGCGACATTCGCCATGAAGGAAGGAATAACCACAGCGATATTGTTTGTTTTGCCTCCCGCGAGAATACGCGCGGCTGAATTCGGTTTGTACCCTGACTTCTCTATAATTTTTTTCACCTTATTATAAGTAGGCGCGCTTATTCTTTTGTCTTTGGATAAAACACGTGATACCGTTGAAGCATCCACTCCTGCCTTTTTAGCTATATCTTTTATTGTAACATTCTTCACTGACTGCCTCCGTGTGAAATGTTAATAGTGATTTTATACATAAATAATAAAATATTCAATACTGTATTAATCTTGAATTTTTCCCGGATTTTTGCTATTCCGGGCTTATAAAACAATTCACCTTGCCGTTTACATTTTTGGCAGTGACATATTCATATTAAGACCGTTTGTTACATGTAAACCACCCCGTAAAACAAACAACCGAAACCATCTGCAAAAATTATTTTTTTGTATTTGCAGCGGGAGATCATTGTAAAAAAATAAATAATCCCTCCGGAATCTAACGGCACTCTCACAAATTCCTCCTGATAAAATCCGCGGGGCTTATGATTTTAATATTTTTATATTTTTTATGATTCAAAAATTGTTTATCCCCTGTAATAATATAACGCGCCCCGAACTCGACACCGCACTCAAGGACACGGTTATCCTCTTTGTCTTTGAGCGCGGTTATTTTTTCTTTTGGTTTAACCGCGACGGCGTTCACCGACATTATTTCCGCGTATTCACCCGCTATTTCCGAGGACAGCCCGAATTTATTTCTCAAAACCTTTTTGAATTCATTCAGTATTTCATCCGACATCCCAAGGTCAAATTCGCCTGATAGTATCCGCTCCAGAAGCTCGCTTATGGCCGAACCCGGAAATATAAAACCGGATATCAGAACGTTCGTGTCAACGACTATCCTTTTTTTTGCCATATCCGCCCTTTCTTGCCTCTTTTACAAGCGAGACAACTTCTTCCTCTGTCATTATCCCTTTTGCCCGCGCTATGGATGACAGTTCCCTCTGAAGGTTCCTGAACCTGTTTATCTGCAAATACTGCCTCACTGCCTCTGCTATAACCGCGCTGCAGGATTTCATCTCTTTTTTCTGAAACTGATCGAGTTCTTCCAACAGTTCATTGGGAAGCGTAACGCTTATGGCTTTTACGTTTCTCATTTTTTTCCTCCATAATATAATATTATTTTATAATATTATATTATACAAAAAAACCGTGGTTGTCAATGCTATAATTATCAGTTTTTTATATAACGATTTATAATCGTCCCGGTATGGTATGATTGTTTTTGCCGGGGGAACCCCTGTGTGGGCTCCCTTTGATACCGGGCTGCCACACAGGGCAGCCCCTACTTCAATATAATTATTTTTCCTATCTCATCACACCTTTTAAGCGTGTTATTTTCTGTTTCCGCGAAAATCACATAATAATACATGCCGCTGGCAAAAGGCCTTAATAAATCCGCGTTTATGGAAACACTCGCGCTTTCAGAAGGCCCCAAATTCACGGGAATCTCTTTTGTCCTTATAAGGCGCGATGATGTCGTATAAATTTTTACTGTTACTTTCTGCGTATGCCGCGTTATGGAAAATTTAATATTCAAATCCGCGCTTTTATCCGGGTTATAAGGGTTGGGATACGGCAGGGTTTTATCTATGACAAGCTCCTCCGCCTCAGTCG